>JAGSHA010000200.1 GCA_023954795.1 Oceanospirillaceae bacterium
GAAAGGGACGATCTGCCCTCACTTGATCCTACGCGTCCAGAACCTCTTGTCGAAACATTGGCAGAATCTGACATACCCATTGAGAGCGATAACACCGAAGCTGATATTGCAGTCGCTTTTAACGAACCTGACTCGTCTCTGACAGAAACAACGATCGAACTGGAAGAGCAGCCACTCACGGCAAAACCGGCGAAGGAAAACCCGCTGCTACAACGCGGAAGAGATGAAGAACAGCTAGATCTTTATAGCTTTGAACACGAAATGGAACTGATGCTTACCGCAGAGAATGCGGCTTATATGCTTTACATCGACGCGACATCTGCACATACGGAGTATGCCGATGCGGCCGAGCGCGAAGAGCTCTTAAAGATCTATCACCAGTTGGCAAACCAAGTGGCACACATCTACAGTGGCCAACTTGAGATTAATCCTAACGGGGACATGCAGGTTCTATTCTCTGAACCTCTGGAAGACGATGCCCATGGTGTAAACGCACTCTGCTCGGGACTGCTGTTTGTTTTACTATACAAAGGTTTTAACCAACAGCGTATCGGCCAGTTTAAACCGGTTCTGAACCTGCATATCGCGCTAGTACGCGGCCATCGCAGCAAACCTCAGATTCTGCAGGAAGAATCCCGCTTCCTGACCCGGACGACTCAGAGTAATGAACTGATCAGTCATACCGCTCTCACCGAAGCCCCCGATATTAAACGGGCGCTGCTGAAAGATGCCGACATCCGCAGAGAAGATGAAGATAAGGTGCTCATTCACAAAGTTGAAAAGCGCTATCAGACACTGTTTGAGAAACAATCCAATCACCTGCTGACCAAGCTAAAGCAGCATAATGATACGCGAGATAACGCGCAGTAGCCGAATGCCTGTTTCAGCCAATCATCGCGCCGTCTTTACCACTTTTTTTCACCACGTACATACGGGTGTCTGCAGCCTTCAGCAAGGCATCCACATCGTCTCCCTGATCTGGCGCGATAGCACCACCCACGGAGCAGCTAACCTGCAAGCCCTGCTGAATTTCATCAAAAGGCTCACGTAACGCAGCCAAAATACGATCTGCCAATTGCTCTTTAGCTTTTAATGCATCACGACCAAAAATCAAAATCGCAAACTCGTCGCCACCGATCCGAGCCACCAGATCATCGCCCCGCAACACCCGATCAAGACGCCCCGCAATTTCGGTTAGCACCTGATCACCTGTTTTATGCCCAAAACGATCATTGATGCCTTTAAAGTCGTCGACATCCACATACAACACGGCCAACTTTTCCTGCTGATCCCGCGCGGAATCCAGTGCTTTGGTTGCTGCTTCGTTAAACGCCTGTCGGTTTGGAATCTGAGTCAGCGCACAGCGATAGGCCAGATGTTTGTAGGCTTCACTGCGTTTTAGTGCCTCACCCGTCTCTTCTTCCGATCTCGCCAGCATCCGCTGCATCTCGTTGCGGGCAAGCATGGACTCAGCCAACCTCTCTAACAATCCCATATGACGATGTGCCCAAAACCCAATCAACGGCACCGCCAACAGACCTATTAACAACATATTGATGAGAAAATCGAATTCAGATTGCATCCGTTGGTTAGTCTCACGCTTATATTGCTCATGCGCACTTTTCAATACAGTCAGCGCATCAATAGCCGCGTTGTCACTGATCAATACTCGCCGATCCAGTACCGTCGAGGTAAGCTGATTCCGCACACTGGTCTCCGCCAGTGTCACAGCGTCTAGATAGGCATTGAAGGTCTTATGAATTGCAGCGAGTGCAGCCAGCTCCTCGTCGCTCAACGTGAGTCGGCGGTACGCATCTAATGCACTGAAGATTTCGGCCGTGTCGTTTTCGAGTCGTTTCAGGTAGGCAGGGTCTTGTCGCAGGACGTAGTTCTTAAAGTTATGAATAAAACCGCCATAACCTGCGGCCCGATGAATACGCGCTAATGCTTCAGTACGTTGCGTAGTTTCGTAACTATATTCTATCCACACCTTTCGCAGCTGCACGAGATTGTATAGCAGCGCGCCGCCAAACATCAGAACAGATATAGCCAGAAGTGTTGCCAGCGCGGCTGTGCGCCGCTTATAACGCAGATTAAGTAAATGCCCATCCATTGGAGCTGCCCTGAATTCCCTGTTTTTCGGCCAGATATACGCAAGTACCGTTACCTGGTGACTATATCGTTAGATGCATCAGAGTAATCCAGCCTAGTTGAAAACGAGCAGGATTCAACCTGCCCGCGATAGGTTTAATTTTTTATTCGGTGCTGATCACCTCAAGTCGATCCACGCGCTGATAGCCACGCGGCAATTTATTGCCCCGACGACCACGCTCACCTCGGTAGTGTTCCAGATCCGCAGCCTTCAGCTTGTGGTGCTGACGTCCGGAATGCACAACCAGCATATCTTCAGCACCCAGTACCGTTAAGGCCACCAGCACCTCTTCCCCCGCAGCCGAACGTGCAGATGGGATGTTGATAATTTTATTCCCTTTACCCCGTGCCAACTCCGGCAGATCTGCGACCGGGAAGACCAACATACGACCTTCATTGGTCACCGCGGCCAACAGCTTGTTCTCTGTTGTTTCCAGATGCTGCGGCGTTAACACCTTGGCATTTTTGGGCAACGTCAGAACAGCCTTGCCGTTTTTAGTTTTGCTGGTCATATCCGCCAATTTAGCGACAAAACCATACCCCGCATCACTGGCCAGCAATATCCGGTCAGTATCTTTTCCTGCAACAGCGGCATCGATCGTCGCACCTTTTGGCAGGGTAATACGCCCCGTCACGGGCTCTCCCTGCCCGCGGGCTGACGGCAATGTATGTGTCTCAACCGTATAACTGCGACCGGTAGAATCGATCAGGAGTGTAGGCTGGTTAGCCCTGCCACGGCAGGCGAGCTTGAACGCATCGCCTGACTTGTAATTCAGTCCGTGCGCATCGACATCGTGCCCCTTCGCCGCCCGCACCCAGCCCTGCTTAGAGATCACAACGGTGACAGGATCCGCCGTCAGCAGATCTTTTTCACTGAACGCTTGTGCTTCACTGCGCTCAACGATAGGAGAACGGCGCTCATCACCAAATTGCTCAATCGCTTCGCTGATCTCTTCTTTGATCAGTTTACGCATCAAACTGTCTGAGCCTAACGTCGCTTCCAGATACTTACGCTCTTCATCCAGTTCTTCCTGCTCACCTTTGATCTTAAACTCTTCCAGCTTGGCGAGGTGACGCAGTTTCAGATCAAGAATAGCGTTGGCCTGAACATCGCTCAGCTTAAAGCGATCCATCAACTCCTGTTTCGGGTCGTCCTCATGACGGATGATCGCAATCACCTCATCAATATTGAGGAACGCCACCATCAAACCTTCGAGGATATGCAAGCGGTCCAGCACCTTTTCTAATCGGTGCTGTAATCGGCGTGTTACTACGCCGGTCCGCCAGCCAAGCCATTCACCCAAAATCTGATGCAGGTTTTTCACCTGAGGCTTACCATCAACCCCAATCATGTTGAGGTTCACACGGTAAGAACGCTCCAGATCCGTCGATGCGAACAGATGCGCCATCAGCTGCTCAATATCCACCCGATTAGAGCGTGGCACGATCACCAGACGCGTTGGACTTTCATGATCAGATTCATCTCGCAGATCGCTGACCATCGGCAACTTTTTCTGCTGCATCTGCTGGGCGATCTGCTCCAGCACTTTCGCGCCGGATGTCTGGTACGGTAGCGCGGTGACAACGATCTCACCTTGCTCTTTTTCGTATATCGCTCGCATCCGCACTGACCCACGTCCGCTTTCATAGAGTTTCCGCAACTCATGACGTGGGGTGATAATCTCAGCAGACGTTGGCATATCCGGCCCAGGTACCATCTGGCAGAGATCATCCAGTGTAGCCGCTGGGTTATCCAACAGATGAATACAAGCCCCACCCACTTCCCGCAGGTTATGCGGTGGTATATCGGTAGCCATGCCCACTGCGATACCCGTACCACCGTTCAGCAATACGTTCGGCAAACGCGCAGGTAATACTTCCGGCTCATTCAGCGTGCCATCAAAGTTTGGAATCCAGTCAACCGTGCCCTGAGCAACCTCTTTCAACAAGATTTGCGAGTAGGCAGCCAGACGCGATTCGGTATAACGCATGGCAGCGAACGATTTAGGATCATCCTGCGAACCCCAGTTTCCCTGACCGTCGACCAGCGGATAACGATAACTGAACGGCTGCGCCATCAGCACCATCGCTTCGTAACAGGCCGAATCACCATGGGGATGAAACTTACCCAGTACGTCACCCACGGTACGAGCCGACTTTTTGTGTTTGGAGGCAGCACTCAAGCCCAGCTCCGACATCGCATACACAATTCGACGCTGCACCGGCTTCATGCCATCACCAATATGCGGCAGAGCGCGATCGAGGATGACGTACATGGAGTAATCCAGATACGCCTTTTCGGTAAAGTCTCTCAGCGCAATGCGCTCACCACCTTCGGTAAACGTGGTTTCTACGCTCATCAGGATTCCTTAATTCTTATGACATCCGGCAGTAAACACTGCCACCTGCTTGTTCTATTTGGCATCAGTTGCAACCGGCATTTGCACGGCTCACGATATAGGGATTAGGGCTGCCAGCATCCGGATCAGCTTCCAGATACTGCACGTAACATCCATTGTCACTGTTGTCATAACCGATGCGCACCCGATTATTCACGCTGGTATCAACGGTTAAGCCCGCTGAGGGTGCCAATCCGAGCAGATCCACTATATCGGCATGCCCCGCTGTACTGACACGCGCTTCGGGGTATCCATACTTAAGTTCCACAACCAAGCCGTCGATGACAACATCCTCATCATTATGGGCCTGATTTTGCACACTACGCAGTACCGCCTCGGCATGTACCAGATTTGCAATCGAGTGCAGCTTACCTTCAAGATGCTCCAACACAGATTCCCGCGCGTTATCACCAATATCGACAAAACGGGGCAGCGCCACCGCCGCCAAAATGCCCAATAACGCTATCACTACGACCAGCTCAACAATCGTAAATCCCTGTGCTGATTTCATCCTGTCAGACCTCTGCAAGGTTACCTTTGGACTCCAGCCAGCCTTTGCGGTCACCGGAGCGTTTTTTAGCTAACAGCATGTCCATCGTTTCATTGGTGCCATCACCCGGCTCTACCATCAGCTGGACCAGACGACGGGTATCGGGTGCCATGGTGGTTTCACGCAACTGAGGCGGGTTCATCTCACCCAGGCCCTTAAAACGCTGCACCCCCACTTTTGCATTTTTACGTTCAGAGCGGATACGTTCGATGATGCTGTCACGTTCATTGTCATCCAGGGCGTAATACACCTCTTTCGCAACATCGATACGATACAGCGGCGGCATCGCCACATAAACATGCCCCTCCGCCACCAGCGAACGGAAGTGACGGACAAATAAAGCACAGAGCAGCGTTGCGATGTGCAAACCATCAGAGTCAGCATCCGCAAGGATACAAATTTTTCCGTAACGCAGACCGTCGAGGTTATCAGAGCCCGGATCAACCCCAATGGCGACAGAGATATCGTGAATCTCCTGCGAACCCATCGTATCCGGTGACTCCACCTCCCAGGTATTCAGAATCTTACCGCGTAACGGCAATATCGCCTGAAACTCACGTTCACGTGCCTGTTTCGCCGAGCCCCCCGCCGAATCACCCTCGACCAGAAAGAGCTCCGACTGCATGGCGTCACCGCCGGAGCAATCTGCCAGTTTGCCCGGCAGTGCGGGTCCCTGAGTAACTTTTTTACGTATAACTTTTTTGTTAGATCGCTGTCGACGCTGCGCGTTAGAGATCACCATCTCCGCCAGCTTTTCACCCTCTTCTACATGGCGATTGAGCCAGAGAGAGAATGCGTCTTTTAGCGCTCCGGTAATAAAACCTGCGACATGCCTTGAGGAGAGGCGTTCTTTTGTCTGTCCGGCAAATTGAGGATCACGCATTTTGGTGGACAGCACATAGGCACACTTATCCCAGATATCATCCGCCGTCAGCTTGACCCCACGCGGTAACAAATTGCGGAACTCACAGAACTCACGCATCGCCTCCAGTAAGCCGGAACGCATGCCGTTCACATGGGTTCCCCCCTGCACAGTCGGGATCAGGTTAACGTAGCTTTCACATACCAGTTCACCACCTTCCGGCAACCACTGCACCGCCCACTCGACAGCATCCTCTTCGCCCTGTAAAGAACCCGAAAATGGCGCGGCAGGCAGAGTCTCAAAGACCTGCGTTGCACCC
>JAGSHA010000049.1 GCA_023954795.1 Oceanospirillaceae bacterium
CCTGGTAGTTGAGGCGGTGGTTGAAAATCCAAACGTGAAAAAATCTGTATTGGCTGAGACCGAAAAACACCTGCCAGAGGGTGCGGTACTGACCTCCAATACCTCCACAATTTCGATTACCGATCTGGCGACTGCACTAGAAAAACCGGAAAACTTCTGCGGTATGCACTTCTTTAACCCGGTACACAAAATGCCGCTGGTGGAAGTGATTCGGGGTGAAAAAACCTCAGAGTCCGCGATTGCACGCACTGTGGCGTATGCCAAGGCGATGGGCAAAACCCCAATCGTGGTGAATGACTGCCCGGGTTTCCTGGTGAATCGTATTCTGTTCCCGTACTTTGGTGGCTTTTCTGCGCTGCTGAGTGACGGTGCCGACTTCCGCCGGATTGACAAAGTGATGGAAGGCTTTGGCTGGCCGATGGGGCCTGCCTATCTGTTAGATGTGGTGGGTGTGGATACCGCACATCATGCTGATCGTGTGATGGCGGCGGGCTTCCCTGATCGCATGGAACACGAAGGTGAAAACATCATCGACCGGATGTTCACGCTGGAGCGTTTTGGTCAGAAGAACGCGAAAGGTTTCTACCGTTACGAAATGGATCGCAAAGGTAAACCGAAGAAACTGCAGGATGACAGCGTCGATGCGCTATTGGACGGTGTTGTTGGTGCTGCCCGTGAGTTCACAGATGAAGAGATCATCGAGCGCATGATGGTGCCGTTGTGTATCGAAACGGTACGCTGTCTGGAAGACGACATCGTTGCCTCACCGGCTGAAGCCGATATGGGCTTGATCATGGGCATTGGTTTCCCACCGTTCTTAGGTGGCCCGCTGCACTATCTGGATAAGATGGGGCTGGATAACTTCTGCAATATGGCCGCGAAATACGAAGCACTGGGTCCGCTGTATCAGCCGACTGAGAAGATGAAACAGATGGCCGCTGCTGGCGAAACCTACTTCGGTTAAGGATGGAGAGAGAACAATGAATCTGAAACCTAATGACGTTGTCATCGTTGATGCTGTACGCACGCCGATGGGCAAATCAAAAAATGGCTCTTTCCGTAATGTTCGTGCTGAAGCTTTGTCCGCTGCGGTGATGAACGGTCTGTTGAAGCGTAATGATCAGGTCAATGCGGCAGATATCGAAGACATCATCTGGGGGTGTGTGAACCAGACCAAAGAGCAGGGCTTTAACATTGGCCGTAACGCCGCGGTACTGGCGGGTATTCCACACTCTGTGGCGGCGCAATCGGTTAACCGTTTGTGTGGCTCGTCGATGGCTGCATTGCACTCTGCAGCGCAGGGCATCATGACCGGCAACGGTGATATGTATATGGCCGGTGGTGTCGAGCATATGGGGCACTTATCCATTCTGCACGGTATTGATATCAACCCGGAGATGTCCAAGCAGGTTGCCAAAGCGGCGATGATGATGGGTGTCACCGCAGAGATGCTGGGCAAAATGAACGGTATCTCGCGTGAGATGCAGGATGAGTTTGGTGCGCGATCTCACCGTCTGGCGCATGAAGCTGCACTCGAAGGCCGTTGGGATAATGAGATCATTCCGGTTGAAGGGCATGACGAAAACGGCTTTAAGAGCTTGCTGGAAGCGGATGAGGTGATTCGTCCGGAAACCACCGTCGAGACGTTGAGCGGTTTGAAGCCTGCTTTCGTACCTAAAGTGGGCACAGTGACGGCGGGTACGTCCTCTGCATTCTCTGATGGCGCCTCTGGGATGTTGTTGATGTCTGCAGCCAAGGCTGAAGCACTGGGCCTGAAGCCGCGTGCACGTATCGTCAGCATGGGGGTGGCAGGTTGCGATCCATCGATCATGGGCTTCGGTCCGGTTCCTGCTTCACAGAAAGCACTGAAGCGTGCAGGGCTGACGGTTGATGATCTGGATGTCGTTGAGTTGAATGAAGCGTTTGCAGCGCAGGGCTTAGCTGTGCTGAAAAACCTCAAGCTGTTGGATCAGATGGACGACAAAGTGAATCTGAACGGTGGTGCAATTGCCTTGGGTCATCCGCTGGGTTGTTCCGGCACGCGTATCTCCACCACGCTACTGAACGTACTGGACCAGAAAGATGGCACCTTTGGTTTGGCGACCATGTGTATTGGCATGGGACAGGGAATCGCGACGGTATTTGAACGTCTGAACTAAAGATGATCGGGTGGTGATGGTTGCCCGATAAGATCCAGAAATAAAAAAGCCACGGCCAGGAAATCGATCTTGGTCGTGGCTTTTTTATGAGGACTAAGACCGCGTAAAGCGCCCTTTGATTAACATACGGCTGATCTCTTCAGGTGGTACCGGTTTGCTGAACAGATACCCCTGAGCCACATCACAATACTGCGTTGCCAGTGATTCCAGCTGCTCTTCGGTTTCAACCCCTTCCGCGACCACTTTTAAACCCAAACCGTGGGCCATCGCAATTGCAGCGTTGACCAGTTCACGGTCTGCGTGATCAACATTGATATCATTGATAAAGCTACGGTCGATCTTCAGTGTGTCAAACGGATAGCTGCGCAGATAGCTGAGAGACGAGTAGCCGGTACCGAAGTCATCCATCGCGATGCCGATGTCCATACGACACAAGGTTTCCAGTGCACTGTTGATATAACCATGATCGCCCATCAGTACGCCTTCTGTAATTTCAAGCTCCAAATGAGAGCCAGGAACACCGCTTGTTTGTAACTGTTGTTCGATGAAGGTTACTAGCCTTTCATCCCTGAATTGACGGGGAGAGAGGTTGACGGCAATCTTGAAGGGCCATTGACGTTGATGTACCCATTGAGCCGTCTTCTCTAGTGCTTGTGAAAGGACATATTCGCCAATTGGGATGATCAGTCCGGTTTGCTCTGCGACGGGGATAAATTCTTCAGGTGAGATTTCGCCAAGCGTGGGGTTATGCCAGCGCAGCAGGGCTTCAGCTCCGATCATCGTACGGCTGTGGATATCCACCAAGGGCTGGTAGAGCACTTCAAATTCATTATTACCCAGTGCCCCATGAAGCTGTTCTTCCAGCGCCAGACGCCGGGTAACCCCCATGTTCATCTCTTTGGTGAAAAAGTGGCAGGTGTTACACCCCTGTGCTTTTGAAGCGTACATGGCGGTATCTGAGTTGCGCAGTAGCTCTGCCGGACTTTCACCGTTATCGGGATAGATGGCGATGCCCATGCTGGCAGTGACCACCAGTTCGCGATGCTGCAGCTTGAATGGATCCTGAAAACAGTGCAGAAGCTTCTCCGCCACCGGTAGTGCATCCTCCGGTTGCTTAAGCCCGCCCAGTAATACAATAAATTCGTCGCCGCCTAAACGTCCCACGGTATCTTGTTCTCGTACAACGCAATTCAGACGCTTAGCGGCGTGCTGTAACAGGATATCGCCGGTTTCATGTCCGAGGGAGTCGTTGACCTTCTTAAAGTCATCCAGATCCAGAAACATCACCGCAATCAGGTCATTGTCACGCTTTGCATCGCTGATCATCTGGTCAAGACGATCCAGCGCCAGGAAGCGATTTGGCAAGTCGGTTAGGCTATCAAACAGTGCCTGATGCAGGATGCGTTCTTCCTGCAGTTTATGGACCGTGACGTCTTGTTTGACACCAAGGTAGTGTTTAATGGTGCCATCAGTGTCAATAACCGGAGCGATGTGTGCCTGTTCCCAGAAAATATCACCATTTTTGCGCTTGTTTTGGAATTCTCCCTGCCACGCCTGTCCAGATTGAATGGCACGCCAGAGTTCACTATAGCGGCGTGGTGGTGTGTTACCGGACTTGAGGATACGGGAGTTCTTACCTAATACCTCCGCTTCTTTGTAGCCGGTAATACCCTCAAACGCATGATTGACGTATTCGATGTTGCCTTCGGTATCAGTGATCACAACCGATACAGGACTTTGCTCGATCGCTTGTGACAAGGTGCGGATACGCTCTTCGTTCTGCTTGCGTGCGCTGATATCCCGGATAGTCGCTTGCAGCATGGGCTCGCCGTTCAATACCAGACGGCTGAGCAATACTTCAGTATGGAAGGTCTCGTTATTATCCAGTCGCTTGTGCCGCCACTCAAAACGCAGGTTACCCTCCGAGTGAGCTTCAGCCATTTTGAGTTCGATAAGTGATATTAAATTTGCGTCAGAACCACCGGTTTGTCGTTCTGCAGATAAGTCTGCGATTGAACGAGAGATCAGATCCTGTTTGCTGCTGACGCCAAACATATTCATGGCCGCACTGTTGCAGTCGATCAGTTGGTGATTCAGGATCAGGAGTACGGCATCCGCAGTTGATTCAAACAGTGTGCGGTGGCGCATCTCGGAATGTTCCAGATCTTGCGTGCGCTCTCTGACTCGGTGCTCCAGCGTAGCGTTGGCCCGCTTGAGGGCTGCATCGGTTTTTTGCCAACGACGGCTGAAACCTAAAGCAACTAACGCCCCGATGATGCTGGTGAGAATAACAATCCCAATCCCTAACCAGATGGTTTGCCTGACCTGTGGTGATATTTCACTTTGCAGCCGATCCATACGTCGCAGTAACTGTAACTCCCACCCCGTACTCAACTGACGTCGAAACGAGAGCCATACCAACCCGTTAGCATCGGTCACCTGACGGATCATCACCTGATGTTTGTTTCTCTGGTGCTCGGTAGTGGGCGTCTGGGTAAGCGAGTGATCCAGACGTGAATCGGCAGTGTCTGGATGACTATCGGCGATACGTCGGCCTTCACGGTCAATGAGAATGGCCCGATCAAACGGGGCGATGTGTGTGACATCCAGCCTCTCTGAGAGGTGGTGCAGATACCGAACACCACCGAGATGGGCAATGATCTCGCCGTTGTTGTTAAGAATGGGCACGTCAATAGCCACCGCAGGCACGCTGTCAGCACCGATAAAACTGTCAGAGATGACGAGTGCTTTACTCTGAGTTGCTAATTGAAAGTATTTACGATCGGAGAGGTTATATTTCTGTAGCGAGCGTTGTACTTCGAAGGGGTGTGAAAGGTAGTGATCGCCTTCAGGTGTCAGTAGGAACAGTACGGAAAAATTTCCGCTGCGACTGAGTTGCTCCAGGATATCACGCTTTTCCTGATCTGCACCCAGCGGGATACCGTTAAATGACCGGTCGATCAACGTGGTGTCGAGCGGCACAGACAATGCCGGAAGATTGGCACTGAACGTCAGAAGATTGGCAGCTTCGGTGACGTCGTTACTGAGCTGGTCGCCGAGCAGTTGGGCAAATTCATGGTGATCTTCTGACCAGTTTTGGATAGCCCAGTGTTCAAGTTCCGAGCGTAAAAACCAGGCGAGCAGCATCACCGTCAGCAAAGCGGGCACTAGAAAAATGAAAACTATCTGTCGAGACTGCTTGATGCCCATGGCATCCTCCGATGATCGGATCGTGCTCGACCCTTTAGTCCTCCTTGGAACCCTGTAACCTAATCCTTAATCAGAGGAGGATGTTAGCGAAATCAACAGTTCGATATCTATGCGTCAGATCATAATAGGTGCTGAAATCGAATGCTTCCAATGTCCGCAGGCTTTATGACCAGCGTTCACATATAGTCTAGTCACTAATTTGATCCGGAAAATTGCTGCTAGACTGATTGGAGACCATCTATCTCTGAGGGAGCAGACATGCAATGTAGAATTGGGAAGCTGTTGTTTGGTGTGATTTTGATGGTCGTAGCAGTTTATACGTCAGCGCGAGATTTGCATGTAAATACGGGGTTTACGCCGCCAGTCTCGACGATCTATAGCCGGGTATTAGCCGAAGCGGGCCACGCGATAGGCGTTAATATTCATGTGCAACCGGTATCTGCTGAGCGTTCGTTGCAATTGGTGGCTGAAGGTATCGATGATGCAGAATGTTGCCGGGTCAAACCGATCATCGAGCGCGAGTTTCCCTCACTGACCCCCGTTCAGCCCAGCTTTTACACTGCTCGTTTTGTTGCCTTTACCCGTTCCCCGGAGGTTCGTATTACCCAGTGGGATGATCTCAAACCGTATTCTGTAGGCACGGTAACGGGCTGGAAAATTCATGTAAATAATATCCGTCGCATTCAGCCTGCTGAGTCACACATCCTGGATTCAGCGGATGCGATGTTCAAAATGCTCGACAATCAACGTATTGATGTTGCCCTGTTGGGCGATCTGAACGGGCTTTACGAATTACGTCGGCAAGGTATAGCGGGGTTTCATCTGCATGCGCCCGCACTGGCTGAGGTGCCACTGCATCTGTTGTTGAATGAAGGGAACGCTGACCTTGCCAAGCCGCTCGGACATGCGCTTCAGGGGATGTTGGACAGTGGACGTGTAGCGCAAATTATCCAACAAGTCATGGGTTCTCAGGACTAACAATGAGCGGTGCGTTGAAGCGTATCTGGCAATCACTATTTCGCGGCGATGTGTCGCGGGTGTTTGTGATCCTGATCCTTCTCTTCAGCACGGCGATTACTCTGTTGCTGACAGGGTTGCAGTTATGGCGGGATTATCGCTATGAATTGAATGTTTTGGACCAGCGTCTGGAACAGGTCCGCATTTCAAACCTGGAAAGTATTTCGCAAAGTGTCTGGACCTATAACCTGTCGTCACTGGAAATACAGTTGCAAGGGTTGGTAAGGCAGCAGGATATCAGCTTTATCTCTGTCGAAGATGGGGAGGGGGAAATACTACTGTCTGTCGGTGAGGATGTTGAAGAGGATGCGCTCCAGCAAAGTTATGCACTGACCTATATACATCGTGATAGTCCCCGGTTGCTGGGTCAGTTACATGTTAAGGCATCGTTGCAGGGTATTTACGGTCGTTTGCTGGATACATTTCTGGTGATTCTGATTACACAGGCGGTCAAAACCTTTCTGGTGTCGATGTTTATTATCTATCTGTTTGATCGCATGCTTATGCGACACCTGCGCCGCCTTGTGGATCAGCTGGGCAGACACTATTCCCGCGCGCAACCCTTTAGCATTGAGCGGTCGATTACGGAGTTCAACAAAGATGATGAGTTGAACACGCTGGTGGGGTCTCTCAATCGACTGCAAAACAGCGTGGAATCCGAACATCAGAAGCTCGAGCAGCTCGCGAGTTTTGATTCTTTGACGGCGTTGCCTAACAGGATGCAGCTAAAAGAGACTCTCGATGCCCGCATTCGGGCAGGTAAACCCTTTTGGCTGGGCATACTTGACGTTAATGACTTCAAAAATATTAACGATACGCTTGGGCATCAGAGTGGAGATCACGTGCTGTATGAGATCGGGCTGCGCTTAAAGTGTTTGCAGAATCCGCACTGTTTCTTTGCTCGCCTGGGAGGGGATGAGTTTGCATGTGTATTTGATGGTGAAGCCCCCGCCCGAACGATTGCGGCTGCCATTCTGAAAAAGTTTGAGGCGCCCTTTGTGTTGCATGCTGTGCAAATTCAGTTATCTGTCAGTATTGGATTAGTTTCCTTTCCCGATCAGGCGGCTGATGCTCAGCAGCTGATGAAGTTTGCAGATATTGCCATGTACCACTGCAAAAAAAGCCGCAGTGAGTTCGCCCGCTTTGATCCTCAATTGGATGAGCATTCCCTGAATAATCTGACATTGATGACGGATGCCAGACAGGCGCTGGAGAGCAAGCAGTTTTGCCTGCATTACCAAACACAGGTTGATAGTGGTACGGGCGAAGTGAGTGGCTTAGAAGCACTGATACGCTGGCAGCATCCCTCGCAGGGGTTTATATCGCCTGATGATTTTATCCCGTCGCTTGAGCTAAGCGGAGATATTAACGCGCTGAGTTGCTGGGTACTTGAGCAGGCTTTAAGCGACTATGAACAGTTAAAGCCTCATCTTTCGAAACCACTCACGTTGTCGATTAATATCTCCGCGTTAAATTTGCTGGAAGAACGATTTCTGACATCGGTTGAAGCGATCATGCAGCGTTTTCCAGCGCGCCCGACGCTGGTGATGGAGATCACTGAAAACGCGCTGATGAGCGATCCAGAGTATGCATGCACGATGATGCAGGCGCTGGTGAAGCATGGGGTGGAATTTTCTATCGATGATTACGGTACCGGTTACTCCTCGCTCAGCTATTTAAGTCGTCTTCCGGTCTCTGAGCTGAAAATCGACCGTTCCTTTATCTTTGATATGGAAACAGATCTGCGTCATTTTACGATTGTTCAATCGACCGTCAATCTAGCGAAAAGTCTTGCGCTTCGAACGGTCGGAGAAGGTTGTGAAACCGCTATCAGCAGCAGTATTTTGAAAGATATCAATTGTGATAAGCAGCAAGGCTATTTCTTCTCCAGACCTGTTTCGATTGAGGAGCTGATCTCAGAGTTTCAATGTGTGGGCGGTTCTAAGAGCAACACCCAGAGTGTTCGGTTGATATCTGAGGAATGAGTGAAAGAACCGGATACCAGAAACAAAAAAGCAGAGCGAAAGCTCTGCTTTTTTGTGGGGCGGTTGTTAAAGGTTAACGTTTACCCAAGCGGCGAATCGCCTGCGGGGTGAAGTCCTTGTACTTAAAGCGTTTGCTGAAATCGAAGCCGATACCTTCTTCGTTGGTCAGGCTGCCGACTAAATAGCGGCCGGATTGCAGGTCATACAACGCTTCAGCGGCGATCCATGGCACGTTTACATCACGGTACTGCAGCTGATGGGCTTCCCCGACACGCCAGAGTTCGCCGCGACCATCATAGTGATCAACGACCGCAATCTGCCAGCTATCCTCATCGATGTAAAAAGTGCGCTTAGCATAGATATGACGGGCACCTTCTTTCAGTGTCGCTTCTACCTTCCACACCCGGTGTAACTCATAGCGGGTCAGATCCGGATTCATGTGGCCGCGTTGCAGGATATTTTTATAAGTCAGCTCACGATCAGCCAGCTTAAAGCTGTTATAGGGGATATACATCTCCTGTTTGCCCACGAGCTTCCAGTCGTAACGGTCAGGTGCGCCGTTAAACATATCCAGATTGTCCGTAGTGCGCTGGCCGTCAGTTGCTGTGCCGGGTGCGTCATAGGCGATCTGTGGTGCGCGACGTACGCGGCGTTGACCGGCGTTGTAGGTCCACGCCTGTCGAGGTTGTGTGACCTGATTGACGGTCTCATGAACCAACAACACATTGCCTGTCAGACGGGCAGGTGCCTGTACCTGCTGCACGAAGTAGAACAGGATGTTTTCCTGCTTCGACTTATCACCATCCAGATAGTTGGGCCAGGACATCTTTTCGTTAATCTTCACCGGTGTGAAGTTACCATTCGCCTGCACAGGCACTTGTACAAAGGTACGTTCCAGTGAACCACCGCGGTAGCGGGTCATGTGGTTCCAGATCGCTTCCAGGCCGTTGGCCGGAATTGGGAAGGCCACACCTTCGGACAGGTTAGATACGCTGTTGCCGTCATTCGCCAATGCGGCGTTGAGGGCATTGTCCTTGGTTGTGGCCTGAATGTTTTCCGGCACCTTCGCGGTACGGTGGGTGGGATACACATTCAGCTTGTAGGTATCTGGAAACTTCTTGAACAAGGCTTGCTGCCCCGGGGACAGGTACGCCTTGTGCTGATCAAGATTTGCCGCCGTGATCGTAACGACCGGTTTTTCGCTGGCAAACGGATCGGCATAGCGGTTGTCACTGGTGCTCAGGCCGCCTTCCCAGCTGGGGATCGTGCCGGCTTCATTGCCGGATTGTTCTGCCCCCATCGGCGTGAGTGTCTGGCCGAGTTGTGCGGCTTGTTCTGGTGATACTGCGGCGAAAAGGCTGGAGCTGCCGGCTAGCAGCGCGATACCCAGAGCCAGAGATTTACGTGTAAATTGCATGGTGAGAGTCTCCTGAGTAAAGGCTGATCAGAACGAAACAGACGCGCTGAGAGAGATGAAATCACGGTCATCCAGCGCATTAAAGTCGCCGCCGAAGAAGTCAGTATAAGAAAGCTGCATGCTGTACTGATTCAGGTAATCAGCCGTTAGACTCAGGCTGATCGATTTCTCTCCTTCGTTAAATGCAGCACCCGGTTGTGGGCCGTAACCTTCTACACCGTGTTTGAAGCTGACCTGTGGCGTCAGATTTACGCCGGAGAACGCGTCAGGGTAGTTCAGGTTTGCCCGCAGCACGTAACCCCAGGAGTTCTCAGTAACAAAGCCTTCAGTATCACCTGCGGTATAACCAAAGGCACCCGCACGGCCATATTTCAGCGCGTTTGCGCCTTCGTCGAGTGAGTGTACGTGGGTCCATGCTACTTCACCGATCAATGCCAGTCGGCTCGCGCCGAGCACGCGGTCATGGAACTGAATAAAGGTGTTCTGCAGCTGGGTTACGTCAAACAGGGAGTAGCCCTGTATCTCAGAGCCCAGACCCGAGCTGGAGATCAGATTATCAGCGCCTGCATTACCGATGCCGCCGCTGAACTGAGTCAGGATAGCGCCCACTAACAACGGACCGTTAATCTGTACCGGCACATCACGTTTATGGGAAATTTCACCGGACCAGGCGATATCACCCAAGCTTGAGGAGAAACTCAGGCCCAGCATTTTGGTCTCTTCCGGGTAACTGATGAAGTACTCGCTCATGAACGGTGCTGCGGACGCTTGTGCGGCTGCGATAGAGGAGGGTACACCCGCGCCCACGAGCTGTGTGAACAGACCCGTTGGAGAGATGGGGGTATTCACACCGCTGATCAAGGGTAAGCGGCTGTGGTACTGGGAGAAGTACAGACCAAACTCGGTGCTGTTCATCTCTTCGGCGAAGTAACGCAGTGCGAAACCATACTGTCCGTCATCATCGGCTTCACGACGGCCGTTGGCGTTACGTTCTACAACCAGCGGGCCTTGAAAATAGGTGCTGTCCGGTACCTGAGTTGCAGGGATATTCTGGCTGGTCACGCGGATGCCATTACAGCCTTCAGCCGCAAAATCGTTGGTGGAGAAGTAGGTACCACAACCGTCGACCGCAGTGGGTTCCCATTCAAGCTGGTAGAAGCCTTCTACGCTAAGGTTGTCCGTTAATCCTAGAGACGCGAAAGCCATATTCACCGGTAAGAGGCCTTCTTTCACTTCAGCCCCCGGACGACGGAAGGCATTCACGTCGACAGGGTTGATGACGTTGATACCGCCCTGCACAAAGGTGCTCTCGCCCCAGTTGACGACCTGACGGCCGAGTCGGATATCTAACGGTTGTTCGTTCACTTCCAGCTCTGCAAACAGGTATGCATCAAGCAGTTCGGCACCTGAGAATTTCGCGTAATCGTTAAAGCCTTCATCGCTCAGGCTGCTGTTAGCGGTGTATCCATTAAGCGTATTACCGTGGTCTTGTTCGCCATCTTTCAGCTCAACGTCATACCAGTATTTGCCGCGTACAAATGCCCCCACGTTTTCATAACGCAGTTCGAGATCATGCACACCTTTGAGAATCTGGGTGAACGCATCCCCCTCATCAAAGTTGAGATCGCCGTCATCATAACTACCGGAGTTGAGGCTGGTGCTACTACCGCCATTGGCAGGAGAGATCAGGCCGGGGTCCCGGTCCGTGGCTCGCCAGCTGGCGCCGACAGATACCTGAGAGTCAAAACGTCCCTCAATTTCACCCAGTTGAAATTCAACTGCTGAAACAGAGGTGCTGAAGATGGAACTTCCCAGAAGCACCGGTAACAGGTATCGCTGGGGTGCCGTGAGCGGGAAACTGCCTTTGCGAGGGCTTCGCAAATCTATTGCCATTTCGTTCACCTTAGATTGTTATTTTTTGATGGGGTGAATGAGCGTGCGCGGATAAAAAAGGGCTTAATGAGCTTGTTTACCCTTGTTGCCGCCGTTTGCTCCTGTTTACCTTAAATCGGTAGTGTCCAATACTGGCGGTTGGGTGGCTGTCTTAACAATAACATTTGGCTCCACATTTAGTGACAAAATGGTTCGGGTGAGACTTGCTTTGGTGCCAAATTCAAGCCATAAATACCTTCGTACAATTATCGGCGGATTAAGAATAGCCGTATTTTCGAGCTCCGGAGTGGTAATGAAAAATAAAAAAACAGTGCCGGCTAACTACGTCAGACATCTGATCAGTCAGGCAGAATCACAGGGATACGACGTTGAGGGGCTACTACAGGAAGAAGGGTTGAGTCTGGCTGATATCAACGGGAACGGTGAATTCTCTGCGGAAACTCTTGGTGTACTGTATCAGCGTATGATGTACATCGCGCAGGATGAATATTTTGGTATGTTGGGTGGCGGTAAGGTGCCCAACGGTACGTTTCGTATGATGTGTTACAGCATCATTCATGCGAAGTCGCTGGAGAAAGCGATCTATCGGGCCAGCGCATTTCACGAAATCTGCCGTGGATCCAATGTTAAGCCGTTGCTGGTGCGTAAGGGGCGGTATGCCAAGGTCTCAATTGCAACCACCGATGCGTCCGGCATGGATATTAATGAACTGCTGCGTGATGAAAACCCGGCACGGATTCGCACGTCGCTATCGATGTGGCATAACTTTGTATGCTGGATGATTGGTACGCGGGTGGATCTTAAGGCGGTCTATTTCGCCTACCCAGAGCCGGAAGATCATGAACACTACCGCCGTCTTTTTCAATCAGAAGTACGCTTCTCCCAGCATGACAATGCGTTTGTCTTTCCCTCCTACTATCTGGATTATCCGCTGGTACATAACGATGAGTCACTGCGGGTGTTCCTGAAAACCGCACCCTATCAGTTGATCGCAACGGTGAGTGACGACAGCAGCCTGAAGTCTCAGGTGGTGGCGTTGCTGGGGAACGACTTTAGCCGTGAAGCGCCAAGTGCGGAAGAGGTGTCCAGCCGCCTGAATATGTCTGTATCCACGCTGCGTCGTCGTCTGTTGGAAGAGGAGACCTCTTATCAGAAGATCAAAGATGAGTGTCGTAAAAAGGCCGCCTTGGGGTACATCAACTCGCCGCAGCTATCGATCAACGATGTGGCAAGCTTGATGGGATTTGATGAGCCGTCAGCGTTCTTTCGGTCATTCAAGAAGTGGACCGGAATGACCCCAGGCGAATACCGGCGCAGTGATACTTATCAGGAGCTGCTAAGACAGGTCGATTAGGCAACCATGATTAATAGGGGGCCTCAGAAAACAGGCAATAAAAAAGCGGACAAAGGTTAAACCTGAGTCCGCTTTTTTGAATCGTTCACTGTATTAGCTGTCTTTGCGAGGTGGGCGCTTACCGCCACCGTTGCTAGGACGCTTACGAGGTGGACGACCTTTAGGTGCGCCTTCGGAGTCTTCTGCTTGACGCAGGTTCAGGCGCTGACCGCATACGAAAGTACGCTTCAGTTTCGCCAGTGTTTCCTTAGGCATACCGGATGGCAGATCAACGGTGCTGAAATCA
>JAGSHA010000313.1 GCA_023954795.1 Oceanospirillaceae bacterium
ATGAGCAAATTGGAAGTTACGACCTTCACTACCGATCTCGGAACAGATCAATACCTGTGCGGAATCTTCATCATCTGCGAAATAGGCTGCCGCGCGGTCACGGTTAATCAGACTGAGGCCTTCGTGGAACGCCGCACAGCGCAGACCAACCCGCAGTCGCAGGTGTTCTTCTAAGGCGATCGCAGTGTTTTTATTGGCACAGATCAGCAGCGTTTTTTCGTAGCGGTGCTCTTTCAGCCACTGCTCCAACCAGGACACACGTGGATCGTCCTGCAACCACTGCTCACCCAGAATGCGCTCAGGGTGCAGTAAGTGTTCGATATTCTCACCGGCATCATGCTCAAGGTAAGCATCCGGGCTATCCAGCTCGTAGGTATGCAGTTCACGATCAGGGAAGCCGGAAACCGCTGCTCGGGTATTACGGAACAACACGCGACCGGTGCCATGACGGTCCAGCAACTTGGCAATACAGTCCTGAATCACGGCATCCTGATCATCACCATGCAATCCTGCCAGCAACTTATCCACTGCTTCAGGGTTCAGATAATCAGCCAGCATCTGCTGCAGACCTTTATCCTCTTCCAGACGCTGAGCGACATCATCTTCCTGCAGATGCTCCACCAGCGTACTGACATGACGGTAGCCACTTTCCTCTTCGCGGAACTCAGCCAGATCGTTATAACGATCCGGATCCAGCAAACGCAGACGGGCAAAGTGGCCTTCAAGCCCCAGCTGTTCAGGGGTTGCCGTGAGCAACAATACACTTGGAATCTGTTGTGCGAGCGCTTCAACCGCCAGGTACAGGTGACTTGCCGCTTCTTCGCTCCATCCCAGATGGTGAGCTTCATCAACCACCAACAGATCCCATTTCGCTGCCATTGCCTGTGCATGACGATCAGGGTTATCACTCAGGAACGACTGACTGCACAGAATCAGCTGAGCATTTTCAAATGGGTTATCCACACCGGACATATCCATCGTGATGCAACGCATCTCATCCAGCACGGTAAAGCGCAGGTTAAAACGACGTAACATCTCTACCAGCCACTGATAGAGCAGGCTATCAGGCACTGTCACCAGAACACGCTCCGCGCGCCCCGTGATAATTTGCTGCAATATGATCAGACCGGCTTCGATGGTTTTACCCAGACCCACCTCATCCGCCAGCAAAACACGCGGCGCGTAGCGGTTAGCAACCTGACTGGCGATATAAAACTGGTGTGGCAGGACCTGTACACGGGCCCCCAACAATCCTTTAACACTGGACTGCTCCAACCGATGCATCTGCTCCAACGTATCCAGTCGCAAACGATAGCGTTTCAGCTTATCGATCTGACCTGCAAACAATCGGTCCGTTGGTTTACTGAACTGTACAAAACTATCCAGTTCAGCTTCAGGAACGACCATGGTTTCCCCATCATCATCCTCCCCCACATAGAGCAGGCAACCGTTGTTTTCGTGCCGCTCTTCAACCGTCATGCTTTGACCGTTCTGAGTACGCACCTTTTCACCGATAGCGTAGGCAACACGGCTAATGGGCGCGTTATCCGCCGCATAGGTACGTTCTTCTTCGGAGGCAGGAAACACCAGTGTGACGCGACGTCCGTCAGTCTCTGTTACAAGACCCAGACCCAGTTCAGCTTCGGTATTACTGACCCAACGCTGACCTAATGAATAAGGGGAGTTTGCCAAGGTATTTTGTTCCGTATCTGTCATATATAAACTGAGGGATGGGGATGATAGGCGTTTCCCCCTCTCCTTACAAAAAATAGTTCAAATTACTCTGCATTTTTCTCCCTAAAACGATGATTTTGTATCATAATTTCCATGCAATCTGAGTAAGGTCAGTGTCGTCACTCAGGTTTCAGGGCATCCTATTTGCCAGGGAAGGAAATACCAGTACGAATCAGTCGGATAAAGTTCCGCGCGCACTGGACGCTACAATTGCTTCAGGGACAGCGCCGACCTGCCCTCTGCACATTCTTCCCCATACATATAAAAACGATAAAACACAGCCCGTGTTTGCCCCCAGACGCTCTGCTTAGACTTATAGTGTAGACGTGTTGGCCAGCCCCGGGACTGCGTTGCACTTGGGCTATGACTGTGAAAAAACTCGACCACCTGCTGAGTCATCCACTACTGACAATCACCCTGTCCAGCACATTGGCCTGTGCCACCCAATGCATGCATGACAACAGGCTGAGTTCGCTACTGGTGGTCAGTGATGATGATGGACTACCGGAAGGCATCGTCACCGAGCGTGATATTCTGGACGCACTGGCAAAGGATGTGGGTAGCGACACCCCTATCAATGACGTCATGAGCAAACCGGTGATCTCAGCCCCCGCCAGCACAGAGTTCCGGGATGGTTATCACCAACTGGCATTTCACAATATTCGCCACTTATTGGTTACTCATGACGATGGCAAGCCTAAAGGGATCGTCAGCGAAAGCGATTTTCGTAACCACTTAAGTTCAAGCTTTATCTCTCGCTTACGTGATATCCGTGGCCTGATGAGTAGCAGTGCGCTGACCGTGCCACAAACCAGTCTGTTACGCAGTGCCGTTCAAACCATGGCTACACACCGCTTTACCTGCGTGGTCGCCACTGATGGGAATATGCCAAGCGGCATTCTTACTGAATATGATGCGGTAAAGCTCTATAACAACGTGGACCTAGACACCAATACCCTGCTCAGCGAAGTCATGGTAAAGCCGGTCAGAACCATACCTGAACGTACCCCGGTTCCAACGGCGCTGGAAATCATGCAGCTGAACAATATTCGTCATCTGGTTGTGGTCGATGATAAGAATCAGGTGTTGGGTCTGGTCACAGAACATGACATCGTGCATCAGATTGAGATCGAGTTTGCGGGCGAGATGCGTAAACAACGCAAAATCGATGAAACCGAACTCAAACGCTATGAAAATAAACTCCACGCGATCTTTGATACCACCAATATCTTTCTGGCCTTGCTTGACCCACAGGGCTGTATTCTCGAAATCAATGCCGCAGCCTTGAAGATGAGTGGATTTACCCGGGCTGACGTTTTGGTCAAACCGATCTGGGACACGATCTGGCGCGGAGATGACGAATTACAAACACAACGACTGCATTCTGTTATTCGTGATACCGCCGCCGGAAAAACCTGCCGTATAGACACCCGCCATCTCGATGCCCGCAAGCAACCTCGCTATTGCGATTGCCGCTTTCAACCTATTCTCAATGAATTCAATCAGGTTGATTACATTTTGGTGGAGGGACTGGATGTCACGGATCTTAAATACAGCCAGCAACAACTCAAACATATGGCTTTTTACGATCCACTCACTAACCTACCGAACCGAACGCTGCTGGCAGAGCGTATGCAGGCTGCGCTAAAACAGTGCTATAAGACCGGCAAACTACTGGCGATCGGGTATCTGGATCTGGATCACTTTAAACCCGTCAATGACGAACTCGGCCATGACACGGGTGACCAGCTGCTGATCGAAGTCGCCAACCGCTTGCGACACGCCTCACGGGCACACGATACAATTGCCCGCTTAGGCGGTGATGAGTTTGTTCTGCTACTTCCGGGGCAGGATAGTCGGGCTCAGGCCGAAGAAGCACTCAACCGAATCCTGCATCGCATTGCCGCGCCTTACCGTCTGCGCGGCCATAAAATTTCGATCTCTGCGAGCCTGGGGGTCACGTTGTTCCCCGATGACAACAGCGATCCGGATATGCTGTTACGTCATGCGGATCAAGCGATGTACAAAGCGAAGCAATTGGGTCGCAATTGTTATTACTTATTTGATAGCGAAGAAAGCAGCGCACAGGATCTTCGCCAGCGACTGGTTCAGCAGGTATTTCGAAGCTTATATCAGGACGAGTTTGAGCTGTTCTATCAACCCAAAGTGAATATGAAAACCGGTCAGGTATTGGGGGCCGAAGCACTGATTCGCTGGCATCATCCTGAACGCGGGTTGTTGTTGCCACACGAGTTCCTCCCGCAGTTACAAGGTGACTCTCTACTGATTGAGCTGGAGGAATGGGTCCTGCAAACCGGCATTCAGCAACTCAGCACCTGGCATCAACAAGGGCTAAACCTAAGCCTGAGCATCAATATTTCAGGGCAGTATCTGCAAGAATCCAATTTTGTAGAAAAACTGGATCGGCTGTTAAGACAACACGCCGACCTTCCTCCAGAAAAGCTGGAACTGGAGATACTGGAAAACAGCGCTCTGGAAAATATCAGTAACGCTGGCGACATCATCAAGCGCTGCCGAAGAATGGGCGTTGGTTTTTC
>JAGSHA010000351.1 GCA_023954795.1 Oceanospirillaceae bacterium
ATGTTGGTAACGCCGCCGTATTTCAGGGCTTCAGTGACAGTTTCCCAACCGAACTGGATCAGCTTGGATGCGTAACCTGGATCGATGCCTTCTTCAACCATCTTGTCGAAGCACAGCAGGGAACCAGTCTGCAGCATACCGCACAGGATAGTCTGCTCACCCATCAGGTCGGACTTAACTTCAGCGATGAAAGAGGACATCAGAACGCCCGCTTTGTGACCGCCAGTACCAACAGCGTATGCCTTAGCCAGTGCCAGACCTTCGCCTTTAGGGTCGTTGTCTTCGTGAACAGCGATCAGCGTTGGTACACCGAAGCCACGTACGTATTCGTTACGTACTTCAGAACCTGGGCACTTAGGTGCAACCATGATAACGGTCAGGTCATCACGGATCTGCATGCCTTCTTCAACGATGTTGAAACCGTGAGAGTAAGACAGGCAAGCGCCTTCTTTCATCAGCGGCATTACAGCGTTTACAACAGCAGAGTGCTGCTTATCAGGTGTCAGGTTCAGAACCACGTCAGCTGTTGGGATCAGCTCTTCGTAAGTACCTACAACAAAACCGTTTTCAGTCGCGTTTTTCCAAGACTGACGCTTTTCAGCAATTGCCGCTTCACGCAGTGTGTAAGAAACGTCGCAACCGCTGTCACGCAGGTTCATACCCTGTGCCAGGCCCTGTGCACCACAACCGATAACAACCATTTTTTTGCCTTTCAGCGCTTCTACGCCGTCAGGGAATTCAGAAATGTCCATGAAGCGACATTTAGCCAGTTGTTCCAGCTGCTCACGCAGTGGCAGGGTGTTGAAGTAGTTATTAGACATAGCTGAATATTTCCATCTAAATTGGTGAGTGTTCGCCTATGTGGCGGCCACACGAAATTCATAATATTTCTGACGGGGTGATTATGCCCGGCACAGGATACAAGGCAAGCCCATCAGTGAATGACGCTACTGTATCGCAACCTGAGTCTTGCGTATATTGAGATATAATCATTACTGTATTGCGAATTATGCAACGCGAAATGCATAGTAAAATGATGCTCTGATAAAGCAGAGTTATCTCGTATTTTCATGCAGGCGTTTCTGCATGAGAGGTCGCATCATGCTGATAGCCATGTGCTGTTATACCAATCTATCGCAAGTCCAATGATCGATCTGCAACAACTTAGATTAGATATCCACGAACGACGTTTTTACTTCCAGACTGTTGCTTATTTCAAGTGATAATTGTGATGGCAAAATAGATACAGCATTTGACGTGCTCTGGATGCCCCTGTGTATAACAGGTCTTGTCTTCGAGCGAATGCATTGTCGCCTAAGTCACACAGTAGAATCACAGGTGCCTCCAATCCTTTGTATGCCATGATGCTTTCAAGTTGTATGCCCTGATAACGCGGAACTTCAGTTAACTCCTTTAGTTGGGATCGCTGAGGATTGTATGGGGTCAACAGTACAATCTGATGTGCAGTGATTCCTTCTGCAAGGAGCTTATCCAAGGTTTCAATGACCTGATCCTTTTGTTCTTGGTAAGTATTCCAGCGTTGCGTAACGGGAGGAACGCCTGTCGGTAATCCTTGTTTTGGCGAAGCCGCGTGCTCATTTTGTATACGTAACCAGCTCGCAATATTGAAGGTATTACGGCAATTTTCGCTTAAGACGACAGGTGGGCAGACTAGCGGAAGCTGAACGTCATCGGTAAAGAGTGTTTGCTGGGGATCATAAAACAGATAGAAGATGCTTTCGGACTTGCGCAGTTCTTCAATTGGCAACCACCAATGGGCTTCAAAGTCTTGGGCTTCGTCGACCAAAATAGCATCAAAATGCTGAAGTCCGGCCAGTGATATTGCTTCCATCAGCAATTCAGGGGCTTGATCGCGATAAAAATCCTCGGGTGTACTAGTCGAGGGAAGATATTCCAAGTGAGCTTGTTGAGCGGCCCAATTGCATAATTCATGGAACGAAAACACTCGGACTCCAGCAAAGCTTGCTGTCAATTGAGTAAGCTGCGTTGCAAGCTTGGTGTTGAAACACAAGACGAGTGTTTGTTTGCCCTCATGGGAAAGTCGCCGAGCCTTTTCAACTAGCAGCAGGGTTTTGCCGGTGCCTGCGCCTCCTTGAATAACCGCTTCCTGATGTTGTTGAAGAAAATCCAGTAATTGAAACTGTTGTTCGGTCAGGCGGACTAGACATTCTTCTCTGTCCTGTATCGACAGTGCTTGATCCGGAACCAAACGGAACATCGGCGCCAATACACGCGAGCGAATTAGCTTACTTTCGTTCGGCGTCAGTTCCCGGGAGCCGGCCCAGTGACG
Source organism: Oceanospirillaceae bacterium (assembly GCA_023954795.1). Classification (GTDB taxonomy): domain Bacteria; phylum Pseudomonadota; class Gammaproteobacteria; order Pseudomonadales; family Balneatricaceae; genus Pontibacterium. Next base: position 2,312 of record JAGSHA010000351.1, read on the forward strand.
GAACAGTTTTTCAAGATGACGAAGACAGAGAATGTTGTCTTTCAGTACGTGGGCATCAAGCACCATGACCCGCTCACATTCAGGGGGTAGGTCTGTGCTAGAGGGGAGTGTGCAGTCGGGAAAGCAGACGCCGTACCCGGCAATGACGTTGTTTAATCCTAGCTTATCGGAGATACGTTGGAGAAAAACGTGCTTCGCCCGCCGGGCCTGAGTAAACGGGTTTTTGATGGAGTACTTCCCTTGTCGGTTTTCACTGTACCACTGCCCGGATTCCAAGGAGATTCCGCCGCCTTTTACCTCCAATACAAGGAAACCTAGTTTGGGGTGCAATATCACAAGATCAGCTTCCCCCTCGCGCGCATAGGCTTTGTTTTCCAGGAACTCGACGCTATGAAAGACACTGAACTCGTCTGGCAGTACCTGTTCGAGTATGGAAAGTACCTTCCGCTCACTTCGTGGCGTGTGTTGTTTTGTATTCGTAAGTGATGGATAGAAGCGAGGCATTTGTTAATCCTTTTAAGAGATGCTAATTGGCTCAGATCTCCATTTTTCTTCTTCAAGGCCGTTTTTATTTTTCGTACGGCAGTATCGATATGGACATGTTTTCTGTATGAATTTCGATATAGTAAGCTACTATGAATAACCCTTTGAAGCTATTTCTTACAAGGACTTAAGGGCATTGGAATGATCGAGGTGAGGGAACTACCTTGTTTTAAGGATAAAGAAACAATGACAGTATCAAGTCTCAAATCATATCAAGAAGAAGCTACCCGTCTGCTGCAACAGTTGTTAGACCTGCTTCACAATGTGTCCCATCACTCCGCGTTACTTAACGATGCTCAGACCACGGAGCAACAAAGTTTTACGCCTTCCAAGTTAGCGAGTCGGATCTCTATCCTTAATGGCGAGATGGCCAAGTTGGAAAACTTGGAGATGGTTCTGGCGATCGTTGGCACGGCGAAGGCAGGTAAATCGACCACCATTAATGCCATCGTTGGTCGTGAGATTATGCCTAATCACAACCGTCCAATGACCGCTTTACCTACACTGATTCGACATACGCCGCTACAAAAAGAACCACAATTGCGCTTTGACCATATTGAGCCAATATCTCAACTACTTGCATCATTACGCAATGAGTTGAAAAAACCTGAAATAAAAGAATTAAGCAAAGAGCTTCTAAAGGGCCCGGATGATTCTGATATGGCCAACTTATTGGAGATGATCCAGAAGCACTACAGGTTTAAGACTCGCTATAAAGGAACAGCTGCCATCTATGAGTTCCTGCAGATGTTCAATGACTTAGTGCGTCTCGCGGATAAGTTTGGCTGTGAATTCCCCTTTGCGGAATACAGTGAAATTAATCAGCTCCCTGTCATTGAAGTTGAGTTCGCTCACTTGGCCGAGCTGAATCAAAGCAATGGTCGCCTAACTTTGCTGGATACTCCCGGCCCCAATGAAGCCCGTCAATCGCACCTACGCTTGATGCTGCGTGAACAGTTACAGAAAGCCTCGGCAGTCCTGTCAGTAATGAATTATACCCAGCTGGGGGTGGATGCTGATGATGAAATGCATCAGGAGTTGGCACAAGTTGTGGAAATGGTTGATAGACGGATGTTTGCGTTGGTGAACAAATTCGACCA
>JAGSHA010000128.1 GCA_023954795.1 Oceanospirillaceae bacterium
AAGATCAGCATGCCCAGAATCAACGCGAACAACAAACGGGTATAACGAAACGGAGTGACCACGGAGACATCGCCGGTGCGCATCGCGATGGTTAAGGAGTAGTAGGCGATCACGCCAAACATCACGGAACCCAGTATGAGCCACGCGGCATTGGGGTCAGCGATGAACGTGTGTATATCCAGAGCCTCAAAACCAAACAGGTCACCAAACACCTGAAGTACGATGCCCGTTGGGATCAGTACGAAGAAGCCATAGACGCCCAGCTGCATATTAGACAAAACGGGCGGGGCGGCACGGGTCGCAAGATCACGACCCGCAAACCCCAGCGTACTGATAACGGCAAAGATAGATGCCGGATTAAAACCGTCCAATCCCGGACGTATAATCATCAGGACACCCACAAAACCGATCAGGATCGCCAGCCAGCGCTTATATCCGACATGTTCCCCAAAGAGCAGTGCCGCACCGATTACCACTACCAGCGGGGTTGCTTGCAGAATAGCAGAGGCACTGGATAGCGGGGTTAAGACAAGCGCGAGGGCAAAACACAGGCGTCCGACCACTTCACAGGCGGCTCTGATCAAAATGGGACGTGAGAGCACGGCACGGTTAAAGACCTTTTCACCCCGGCGCCATGTCAGGCCGATAAAGATCAGCATGCCACCCAGACCAAACAAGGTGAGCACAACACCCAGAGGGGCGAAGCCCGCTGCTGCTTTAATGAACATATCTTCGACGGCAAAGGCTGCCATTGCCAAGATCATAAAGATACTGCCGCGGGTGTTATCCAACGTGTGTTGTCTCCTTGTAGTCGGACGTTCGTCCGGCGAACCGGACTATTTAGTTAATGGCTATTTTGCGATGCGCTGCTGGAACGGTGTTCTTGGGGTTTCGACGTCACCTTGATAACTCTGTCCGGTTCCTCCGGTCAGTGCGACGGCGTGTAGCAGATCTTCAGCGCGGGAAAATTCCATGCTGTTAAATCCACATCGCAGTAGATAAGGCACCTGATCCGGCAAAATTGCCCCCTTTGCCCTCAACTCGCCGCCGAATTTGTAATCTTCACGGAGCAGTGACGCGGTTGAAAAACCGGACCCATCGGTGAAGCTACTGAACTCGATAGCGATCAACGGAACCCGGTCAATGACGTCCGTGAGCGACTCTAAATCGGCATCCGCACTGATTGTAATACCGGGGCAGTTTAAAAACCCGCTGAAGTCATTTGCGAAGCGCAGCCAGATATCGGTTGGCAGTATATAGTGGACCTCAGATTCAGGTGTAAAGTCAGCGCCAATCTGCGCGTCCAGATGTGACCAGTGATCATCTTGAATGACACCGTTTTTAAAGACCTGTTGCATATACACGTTCCTTAAACGGGGCTTTGCCCAGACGCTGATAGGTTGTGGTAAACGTTTCGGTGGTGCTAGAGCGTGCCTCCACATACACCTCAATGATGCGCTCGACAGCCGGTGCAACCTTATCGTGTGGCAGGGAAGGCCCCAGTACTTTGCCAATGTCTGATTGCTTGCCTGTTTGTCCGCCCAGGGTGATCTGGTAAAACTCCTGACCGTTCTTATCGACCCCCAGAATTCCGATATTGGCGATATGGTGGTGGGCACAGGCGTTGATGCAGCCAGATATACGCAAGCTCAAATCGCCGAGCGCGTAGAGTCTGCCCAGATCTTCAAAACGTTGCTGAATCGCTGTGTTAACCGACAGCGAGCGGGCATTCGCTAAGTTGCAGAAATCGCCGCCCGGGCAGCACACAGTATCGACCAGTGTACCCACGGTCGGTGTCGCCAAATTCAGCCGGTTGATCTCATGCCAGAGGTTAAACAGATCCGTGCGTTTTACATCGGTTAGCACGATGTTTTGTTGCTGAGTGGTACGTACTTCGCCGAACGAGTATCGATCAGCCAGCTCCGCGATACTTTCCAGCTGCCCGGTTGTTATGTCACCGGGGGCTTGCCCGAAGTATTTCAGGGACAACGTGACGATACGGTAGCCGTGTTGTTTGTGCGGTCGTACATTGCGTTCAAGCCAGCGGTGGTATGCTTCGGGCGCCGAAATGGGTACCGGTAGATCGCTGTCTGTCGCGAATGTTTCATAGTCCGGTGCCGTGAAGAAGGACTGGGCGTATTGGATCTCCTCATCGCTAAGCTGGGGATCGGCGGCGTAGTTACGCGCGAACTCCTGTTCTACCTGACGGGTAAACTCCTCGGTCCCCAAGCTGCTGACCAGAATTTTGATACGTGCTTTGTATTTGTTATCCCGGCGACCATAGCGGTTATAGACCCGCAGAATCGCTTTGAGATAACCCAATAGCTGCGTTTGGGGTAAGAACTCACGGATCAGACTGCCGAGCATCGGAGTACGGCCCAGCCCTCCACCTGCCCACACGTTAAATCCGAGCTCGCCGCTGTCCGACCGTACGAGTCGCAGGCCGATATCGTGTAAGCGGATTGAAGCCCGGTCCTCTTCGGCCCCGATCACGGCAATTTTGAACTTGCGTGGCAAAAAGGCGAATTCGGGATGGAGCGTCGACCACTGTCGAATGATTTCGCAATAGGGGCGAGGATCGGCCACTTCATCGTCGACAACACCCGCCAGCGGGTCTGAGGTGGTGTTTCGGATGCAGTTTCCGCTGGTCTGGATCGCATGCATCTCTGCGCTTGCCAGCTCATCCAGAATATCGGGTACATCGGTGAGTTTGACCCAGTTGAACTGCACGTTCTGTCGAGTGGTGATGTGGCAGTAATTGCGATCATAGTCCTTACAGATCTTTGCCATCATGCGCAGCTGTGTGGAGGAGAGCATGCCGTAGGGCACCGCAACCCGTAACATCGGGGCATGTTTCTGCACGTACAGTCCGTTTTGTAAACGCAGAGGTAAAAAGGCTTCTTCGCTGATATCGCCGTTCAGATAACGTTCCATCTGATGTCTGAATTGCAGAACCCGGTTTTGCACAACCTGATGGTCTAATTCATCGTACTGATACATGCTGGAAAAGGTCTCGCTTGGAAAGGGCAGTCATTGATCCCATTAGGTTAAAGCGAAGATTGAAACGAGCACAGATACAAAATAGTTAATATACAGGGGTACAGATTTTGAAGGGCCGTGGCTGAAAGGCCTATGGGTGAGCTGAGTAATAGGGTGTTATGTTGAGACTGAATTTGTAAGATAAGCACCGTTACTATTGAGTCATTCACACGAAAGGAAGTCTGCGATGAACCCTGCATACGATGAGAACAACGTTTTTGCTCAGATTCTGAGGGGTGAAGCTCCCTGTATCAAACTGTACGAAGATGACCAAACGTTGGCGATTATGGACATCATGCCGCAGACCCACGGCCATGTGCTGGTGATCCCCAAAGAACCTGCGATCACCTTATACGATCTGTCGGAAGAGGCTGCCAATGCCTGTCTGAAAACCGTGCGGCTAATGGGACGTGCCGTTGAGAAAGCGATGGAAATCAACGGTTCCACACTGTTTCAGCATAACGGCCGTGTCGCTGGACAGAGTGTTCCTCACTTTCATTTTCATATCTTCCCCGGATCACTGAAGGGACTTTTCGAGCATGCCAAGCGGTTTGAAGATCCTGAAGTACTAGAAGAAAACGCCCGCAAAATTATTGCAGCACTCGAGACTTTGGATCACTGAACGTGGCAACCCGTATCACTAAACCGAGAACAATCCGCGCCTCGGGTTTGCTAAGCAGTGCGGCGGTCGTATTCCTGATCACGGTGGGCGCGGCCACCTATTTTGCGTGGATACCAATGCCATTGGGGGTGGTATATCTGGCGCTGAGCCTGCTGACGTTTGTCGTGTATGCCATCGACAAATCAAAAGCTAAACGCAGTGTTTGGCGGATACCGGAAAAAACGCTGCATCTTTTGTCGCTGGTGGGTGGTTGGCCCGGCGCATTGTTAGCGCAACAGCTGCTGCGCCATAAATCGAGCAAAACCTCTTTTCGAATCGTTTTTTGGCTGACCTTATGCCTTAACTTGGTGGTGATAGGGTGGTTGTTTTCAGCAACCGGAAACGAGCTTGTAAGGTCATTGGTTGTTACGGTTTCTTGAACGTTGATGGTTTGATTTGGTATTAAACGTCCGCTTAACGGCACGGAGCAGACCTTCCAGCTTGATCTGCTGAACTTCAGCATACGGAACAAATCGGACATTATCGGAGCCCTGCTTAAACTTAGCTTGCATCCCTTACTGCCCAAAGATGAACGTACGTAAGCCATGGTTGCCAATAAGGAGATTTCTGGGCACCAAGTAACTGGCTTGAGGTGGCAAATTGTAGATATGTAGAGCTATCTTTCTGTTCGTTTGCATATTCTGACTTAGAACATCGACGTGGTGGGCTCCCCCTTAGGAGGGCAATTGTTTTTTATTTGTTTTCTATATCTTTCTTTATTGTATCCAATCTTTCTTTTTGCTCTTCACTGTTTTGCATCTGTTTTAGCCCTGCTCTGCTAGTAACTGTATGTTGCAGGGCGTTTTCAAGTGCCTCAGTCAGTTCCTTTAGCCTTTCGTTGATGGAGTGAAAGATCATCGAGTCTAGGTGATCCGCGTCTTTAAGTGCCTGGGTTGCTTGCTTGAGTAAAATAGGAAGCGCTTCTAGGATGGTATCTTCTATGGATTGCCCTTCTAGTCTGATCTGTAGGTTCGTGCGATCCTTCAACCATAACTCAAGCTCCTTTACCTCCTCTGGGGATAGCTTTGTTACTACATGGGGTGCGATGCGGTTAACGTGGGCATCAAATGAAGCTACTATGATGCTAGCGTCCTTACCTGAATCTTGATTCTTGATAGTGCGAACACAGTGAATTGTTTCGCCTTTGGTAATGAATTCCATAGCTATACCCATCACGGATGGTTGCTGTATAAATCTGTAGCTGCTCAGAGGACAATATAAGCGTAGGTTTAGTGAAGGAAAATTACCAACAGATGATCTTAAGACCAATATTTGAAGTTGGGCATGAGCATCGAGCCACACAGACCTATCCTTAGGGGCGACTTCGGGTCGGTTCCTGACTCATATCCGTGTACCCTGCATAGTCCGCTTTTGGCACCGCACTTGCCCAATACTGACATCGTAAATCATGTCCGCTTTTGGGGATTTGGATGAATACAGAAGCGATCTAACGGTTCGAGCGTAAATGTCGCCTTCGGGTCGGAAAGCGACCATCCCAACGATCCTACGCTTTAAGTCTCCAACCGAAACAAAGGAGGCTTGTCATGACTACTCCCCTATACCGTTCCAAACGCACTCCGTGGAACAAAGGTAAGCTGGTCGGGCAGAAGAAACCGCTCAAGCTCAGAGAAATCTGGGCTATCCGTATCAGGCTTCAGATAGCCCAGTCTCACCGTGAGCTTTCTCTTTTCAACCTGGCTATCGATAGCAAGCTAAGAGCATGTGATGTAGTTAGGCTTCGAGTGAAAAATGTCGCACATGGCTCAGAGGTGCAGTCCCGTGCCATGATCCTTCAGCAAAAGACTCAGATACCAGTCCGATTCGAACTAATGGAACAGACAAGACAATCCGTCCTGCACTGGATAACGCTGTCAGGTAGCCAATCTAACGATTACCTATTCCCCAGTCGGAACGATAGATTGCGTCACATGAGTACGAGGCAATATGCCCGTATTGTGAAACGCTGGATAACAACCATCGGCCTCGATGTTTCCGCCTACGGCACTCACTCGATGAGGCGAACGAAACTAGCACTAATCCATAAACGAACCAAGAATCTCAAGGCAGTTCAGCTACTGCTGGGACATACCAAGCTGGAAGGCACCGTTCGCTATCTGGGAATAGATGTAGATGACGCTCTGGAGATGGCTGAACAGACTGAAGTCTGACGTAAAGGCCACAGCGACCAGGACGGTCGCTTATCGGCACACAGCGGACATTAGAATAAGAGTATTTCCTATATTTTTCTGAGATAACTAATCTAACCTCAAGACAGCAGTTCTTATTATCAACAGAATGCTTACCGGTGTGAGCATATTTCTATTGCCTTGGAAGGTGTGTGTGGCGTCAAGGCGTAAGAGAGAGGCACTATGTTTTCCTGGATTTTTGCTTTCTTGGTGCTCTCTATGGCGTTTTGTTTTACATACGGGGTCAGTCTTATGAAGAAAAGTTATTTTGAAATAAAAGATAAGTCTCCAACATTGCACAAGGAAATCTTGGGCGAGCGCGATAAGTGCTGGATTGATACTAATTGGATACCTTTTAACAAAGAAGAGCGAACGAAAGATAGGGAAGTCCAAGTAAAGTTATTCAAGCTACTGTACCGCGGCGTAGCGTCAAGTGTTGTAGGCAGCAAACGTTGCAAGAGATTTAAGTTGTGCTTTCATGCCTATATCGTGAGCTGTGGTCTCTTTCTTGCACTATGTTCTCTTCCGATTATTTCATTTTTTATTAAGGTTGATTTAGTTTCGACTTGGTAAAAATATCTCAACAAAGTTGACTGACAGTTTATTCAAACTGTCTATAGTGGGTGATGTCTGCTTCGGGTCGAAAGCGGGCACATCTGTCAGGACGTAGTGTTAGATGAACAACAATTTGTGCCTTCTTGTATAGGCGGGCAAGGAACCGTGCCATAAGAGCAGTACACGCAACAGTCGCCAGGAAGTGGCTTCAGTAACTTGCCACACCCACCACATTCATAGAACCATTGGCATGCATCGGTTGGCATGGATTCCATTTTAGAATGGCCGCACTCTGGGCAGGTAATAGTCGATTCCAAAACGATCTTTTTGTTCATGACGACTCCTTGTTCTGTCTGGTGGTATGGCAAACTCGGTGGGGTGGTGACGTTAAATCCCAGACTGCTACTCCAAACATGAGAGCAAGGGCTGCATAGAACATGTAGGTGCTCCATGCGTCGGTCCAGAACAGGTACAAGGTGGCCAGCACCATAATAGGTCCTGCACTTGCCAGGATACCTCTCAGGTGACGTTGATGTGACCACCATGAAACCAGGACGGCGACGAGTGCAATGATCGCAAATAGCGGAAGTAAGGTATTGATAAAGATACCTTCAAATTGTGCCAAGAACCCCATTCCCAATGCGGACCCCAGTGCACCTAGCACGGGAAAACATGATGCGCATCCCATTGCCGAGACTATAGCACCCAACGCTCCCAGCTTTTCGGTAAGTACTGATAACTGCATACCTGTATCTCAACACCTCAATATCAATCGATATATTGAGTATAAACTCCGTACTAGGGTACGGAATCAAGCATAAATCATTCGCCCTGTGAAATGGCCTCAATGATTGGGCAGGGCGTATTAGAGCTGTTGTCTTCGCATGAGTTGATCAATGCCTCCAGCGTATTTTCGATTGCGCGAAGGTCCTGGATTTTCTCTTTCACATCATCAAGTTTACTGGACGCCAATTGCTTAGTTTGATCGCAGCTCCCCTCACCAAGGGAAAGCAGCGTCTTAATCTCATCAAGGCTAAATCCGAGTGTCTTCGCTCGCTGTATAAATTGTATCTGCTGCACATCCTGCGCAGTGTATGTTCGATACCCAGAAGCAGGCTTTGCTGGCTCAAGGATGAGTCCAATGCGCTGGTAATATCTTATGGTCTCGATACCCACCCCTGCCTGTTTTGCAGCTGTGCTGATAGTTAGTTTGCCCATTTATTTCTTTCGCTACACCTAATTACTCAAGGGGATGAGCTTTACTATAGCCTCCGACGCAGCACCGTGTGAACGTCCGATTTGGGGCGAAACGCGTCCACCTCGATGCGACGAATTAACCCGGCACTAGTCTATAAACGAACTAAGAAGCTTTGGGCCGTTTAATTGGTCCTGGGACGATACCAAGTGGGGGAGTGTCGTTAGACAATTCAGTATTGATATAGATGATGCTCTGGAGATGGCAGAACAGATTTTTACCATTGAAAATAACCAACTGTTGCGATGCAAGCCGGTGAGGACTTAACTAAACTGGATGCAGAGTAGTGGAGGTAGTATCCATGGAGCCATTAACTAAAGCGCAGTTTGATCAGCATTACACCATTGAGCACCTTCGGGAGTTGTCGGTGTTTGGTGCTTTGAATCAAGACTTTGTCGAGCATCTGCTGGATCAGTGCGAGATATACCGCACGGAGCCC
>JAGSHA010000357.1 GCA_023954795.1 Oceanospirillaceae bacterium
AACCAGTTACTTTCTTCATCGGAGTGATGTGCAGCTTCAGAGATCCATCCCCCGTTACGGGTAATCACTTCTCCAGCGCGTGTGACAATACCCACCTGATCGGGGCAATCCAGTATCAGTCGAAAATTGCGGCTCATGATATATATCCTTCAGACCTGTCGCCTCAGCTGACGAACAACGGCCTTAATCTGCGAATTGTTATTATGGGTGCCCGTCGATGACCTCAGCCATCATCCGGGCACGGTGTACAACAGGAGGTTTAACCCAGCGCTTTTTCAAGCTCCGGCAACACCTCAAACAGGTCAGCGACCAGACCAAAATCAGCCACGTTAAAGATCGGAGCTTCTTCGTCTTTATTGATCGCAACGATAACCTTGGAGTCTTTCATACCGGCCAGATGCTGGATCGCACCGGAGATACCCACTGCGATGTAGAGATCCGGCGCAACGATCTTGCCGGTCTGACCGACCTGCATATCGTTGGAGACGAAACCGGAATCGACTGCCGCACGAGATGCGCCCACAGCTGCACCCATTTTGTCTGCCACCGCTTCCAGCAAGGGGAAGTTATCGCCGCTCTGCATACCACGACCGCCGGAAATAATGATGCGTGCCGAGGTCAGTTCAGGACGCTCGGAGACACTCAGCTCTTCGCCTATAAAGGAAGAGAGACCGCTCGCACCCGTGGTTTCCAGGTTGATCGCTTCTGCGCTACCGCCCGTCTCAGCCACCGCAGCAAATGCAGTAGAACGCACCGTGATCACCTTCAGCGCATCGCTGCTCTGAACTTTTGCCAGTGCGTTACCCGCGTAGATCGGACGTATAAAGGTATCGGCAGATACAACGTCGGTAATTTCGGAGATCTGCGCCACATCCATCAATGCAGCAACACGGGGCATCAGGTTCTTACCCGTCGTTGTTGCAGACGCCAGCAAGTGACCATATGCACCGCCGCGCAACTGATCGATCAGTACATTCGCAACATCTTCCGGCATCTGATGTGCCAGACTCTCAGCATCCGCGACCATGATGCGGTCTACATCCGGAAGGGCTGCGGCCTGCTCTACAACCGCATTGCACGCCTGACCACAGATGATCAGTTCAATCGCACCACCGCTTTGAGCTTTCACTTCTACGGCTGCCTGCAGCGTGTTCAGTGTCGCCGCTTTCAGCTGGCTGTTGTCATGTTCCGCAACAACCAGAATTGCGTTACCTGCGCCCATCACAGCACCCCCGCATCGTTTTTCAGTTTCTCAACCAGCTCAGAGACAGAGCCTACTTTTATACCCGCCGCGCGTTCTGGTGGGCTAGTCACTTCCAGCAGCGTCAGACGCGGGCTGATATCAATGCCCAAATCTTCCGGCGTCTGAGTTTCCAGCGGCTTACGCTTCGCTTTCATGATATTTGGCAAGGATGCGTAACGCGGTTCGTTCAGACGTAGATCGGTTGTCACAACAGCCGGCAGCTTCAGGCTTACCTTCTGCAATCCACCGTCGATTTCACGGGTGACTTGCAGTGCGTCGCCTTCAATAGCAACTTCAGATGCAAAGGTACCCTGTGGCATACCCGTCAGCGCGGCCAACATCTGGCCCGTCTGGTTGTTGTCACCATCAATAGACTGTTTACCCAGAATCACCATGCCTGGTTGTTCCTGGTCTACGACGGCTTTTAACAGTTTGGCAACTGCCAGCGGCTCTGGGGATTCATCCGTCTTGATCTGCAGGGCACGATCGGCACCCAGCGCCAGTGCGGTGCGCAGCTGTTCCTGACACGTATCTGGGCCAATGCTGACGACCAGCACTTCACTTGCGTGGCCTTTTTCCTTCAGTCGGATAGCTTCTTCAATAGCGATTTCACAAAACGGGTTGATGGCCATTTTGATATTCGCCAGCTCAACTGCCGAGTTATCGGCTTTCACACGGACTTTGACGTTGGCATCAACAACCCGCTTTATAGCAACCAGTACTTTCATCACTACCTCGTGATATTTAGATTACTTTTTCATCTTAAATGAAATTTTTATTATTTATTTCACATTAATGATTAAATTTATCCACCCGCACTGTCAATGAATTTATTTAAATAGTTTTGACTGAATGACCACCGCACTGTTTTGGGGCAGCAGGAAGAAGGAAACATGACGCTGGCATGTTCAATGCGTCACTCACTGAAAAGATGATTTTTTCCAAGCGTCTAAACAGATCCAAATCACAACCTGTTTTCTACTGATCAATTAACAACCAGATCGTCGCAATTGGTTACTTGTTAGAAAAACTAACATCTAAACAGAAATACTCAATTGTCCCCCTCCTCATTCCCTTGCAGTATCGAAAGAAGGGCACCGAAGCATACGTTCGCACGTTCGCTCACCACGAACCGAACACACTAAAAATAAGAATTCGCATATGCGATGCAGAGGTAATTATGAAAGTGACCGTTACGAATATCTTTAAGGCCGTTGTTTTAACGTCTTCAGCATTCGCGGCAAGCACTGCGCTTGCAGGCGATAAACCTGACACTGTCACCGTAGGGTATTTTCTCGAATGGCCGACTGCCAACCAGATCGCCCAGGTAGAAAAGACTTACGACAAGGTCATGGGTGTCAACATGGAGTGGCGTGCATTTGACTCTGGCACAGCGATGTCAGCAGCCATGGCGTCCGGCGATGTAGACATGGCTTACTCACAGGGACTCGTGCCGTTTACCGTAGCGGTATCACAGGGCTTACCTATCACCATGGTAGGGATTGCTGTGTCCTATGCTGAGAATGACAACTGTGTTGTCAGCGAAAAGTCAGGCATTACTCAGGCGAACGCGAAGGAGCTGGAAGGCAAAAAAGTCGCTGTGCCGTTTGGTACCGTCGCACACTACAAGATGCTGAAAGTGATGAGCCACCTGAATGTCGACAGCACCAACATCCACCTGCTGGATATGGCACCGGCCGACAGTGCCGCCGCGATTGCACGTGGTGACGTTGCCATGGCCTGTGGTTGGGGTGGTGCGCTGCGCCGCATGAAGGCGTACGGCGATGTACTGATGAGCGCGAAAGATCAGGAAAAGATCGGTATTCGCGTATTCGATGTGATCTCCGTCAACAACAAGTTTGCAAGCAAACACCCTGAACTTGTGACTCAGTTCCTGAAAGTGACCAACGACTCCAACAGCTCCTTCCTTAAAAACCCAGAGAAATACCAGCCGGTTATTGCTAAAGCTTCCGGTCTGAATCTGGACGATTCCAATCAGGTGCTCGCGTTGTTCGACTTCCCCCTCAAGGATGCACAGTTATCGGCTGACTGGATGGGCGGTACTGTTCAAAGCTACACCAAAGAAGTGGCTGACTTCTTTGTACTGCACAAGCAGATTCCAAAAGCGTTGCCTGATTACAGCGCAAGCATCGACAGCAGCTTTTACCAGAAAGTGGACTAACACGTACTCAATCTGAGCCGCCGGGTAAGGCGCACCAGTCGCCCTGCCCGGCATCCATTTTTGTGTTTTCAATTTTCTGGTTTGTAAGGATTTAGCTATGTCAGATCTCGTTGTGAATGACGTATCCATGGTGTTCGACACACCCAATGGCGAACAGGTGCAGGCACTGCATGACGTCTCTTTCTCATTAAAACAGGGAGAGTTGTTATCCATCCTTGGCCCATCCGGCTGCGGTAAAAGTACATTATTGAATATCATTGCGGGCTTTCTTGCGCCCACAAAAGGCACTGTGGCGCTGGCCTCTACGGAGCTTCATGGTCCGGTATCGGTGAACGCTCCAAAATCCTGCTGCTGTTCTTTGCTGCACTCTGGATGATGGTGATCGCGGCCCGCGCCGGGGTCGGCAGTGTCAAACTGTCTAAGATCCATGCGGCGTATTCACTGGGTGCAACCAAGCGTCAGATTCTGATGCACATCATC
>JAGSHA010000015.1 GCA_023954795.1 Oceanospirillaceae bacterium
AAGGGTGACGATGCCAAGCAGAATGCTTTTCTTGCCGGGTTTCATGAATGGTCTCCGCGCTGCGTAATCCGGTCAGGTTAGCACAGCGCGAAGGGCTTGGTGAGCGTTATCGGGGAATAAGTTGAGTGGTGTCCTGGGATGCAATTGCGATCTGATTTTTACCCTGTTTTTTAGCGCTGTACATGGCTTGATCTGCGGCGTGGATGAGGCTGTCGATGCTGTCTCCCTGAGAGGGGAAGAGGCTGATTCCGATGCTCGCGCTGACGCGTAGCTCAATATCATCGATGATCACGGGTGTTGAGATCATATGCATAAGGCGCTCGGCGAGCAGGCGGGCTTCGTCCAGATGGGTTAGCTCATCGGCCAGGACCAAAAACTCGTCTCCGCCAATACGGGATACCATATCTGACGGACGAAGCGCTGCAGAGAGTTTATCCGCGAGCGCGACTAACAACTTGTCGCCAAGCAGGTGTCCAAAGCTGTCATTGATGGGTTTAAAGTCGTCCAGATCAATAAACAATATGGCGAAATAACTGGTGGCATGGCTGGCTCGGCTTAAGGCTTTTTCGGCTCTGGCTTCAAAGTGGATGCGATTGGGAAGCTTCGTCAGGTTGTCGTGCAGCGCCTGGAAGCGGATGGTATCAAAGGTCCGCTTCTGTTCGGTGATATCGCTCATCACGCAAACAAAATGGCTGATGTCACCGTCTTTGTCATAGACCGCAGAAATGTTTGTTTTCTGAATATAGACTTCGCCGCTGCGTTTGCGATTGGCAATCTCTCCAATCCATTGGCCGGTGTGTAGCAGATCGCGCCAAAGTTGTTGGTAGAAGTGGGTGTCATGGTGTCCCGACTTTAACAGGCTGGTTTTTTGGTCCTGGGCCTGTTTGTCTGTAAATCCAGTCAGGGCAGTAAATGCTGGGTTGGTGAGGATGATGCGTGCACTACTGTCCGTTACCATGATGGCTTCGGTCGTGTGTTCGAGTACTTTTTTTGCAATCTTTGCTGCATTGCGGCGTTTTTTGATGTCGCTGATATCTCGGAACATCAGCTGAATAGCGCTGGCGTTATCGTAGGTAGTGCGCGACAGGCTTAATTCAGCATCAAATGTGCTGCCGTCCAGTCGTACCAGTTGCTCTTCAATGGGTGGTAGTTTGTCGTGGTTCGATTGCTGTAGGGACTGCATCAATTCGTCGGCAGACGCACGATTGGAATCGTTGGCAATATCAAGAACGTTCAGGCCGATCAGTTGCTCGATACCGCATGCACCTAACAGTCCGACGGCGGCGCTGTTAGCAAGAATAATTCGGTTATCAACGCTCAGGATGATCGCTTCTGGGGAACTCTCGAACAAGGCCTGATAGCGGCTGTTGCTGTCGCGAGACAGACGGGTCATAACTTCCGCCTGGCGTAACGCGCGAGCACGTCCACCCAGCATTAAGAAGCAGGCAAATGTGCTGAGTGCACCAATGATGCTTCCGCCGATCAATGTGCTGAGGTCGTGGCGGTAAAGTACGTTGGTTGATGCGAATGCGTTAAGCGGTGTGTAGTACAGGTCGATGCGCTGATGGGAAAGCTCCAGCGTTTGTTTCAGGCGAAAGGGCAGAAGGTGTGGATCGGCCTGTTCTTCCGGGTGGCTATCGTACAGCGGCGATTGTCCAATACGCTCATCAACTGCCCGTACGTGAATCAGGGGATCGATTTTTTGAAGTGTTTCTTCCAGCAGCATGCTTAAGCTAAAGCCGATAGTAACCCAGCCGTGAAACAGCGGTGTATAGGGGTCGTTGGGGTCGGGGCTTTCGACCGGTAAAAGAAACAGGTAATCAAGAGATTGCTGGTCGGTAGGTAGCAAAGAGATCGGTTCTGACAGCGCCAGCGTGCTTGAATTTTTGGCTCGCTCAGCGGCAAAGCGGCGGTTTGATTCTGAGCCGATGTCAAACCCGCGAACCTTCTGGGTGATTGTGTCGGGCGCGGCGTGCATCAGGACAAATGTGTCTTGTCGCGATGTTTCCGGGAAAATCCGAAAGTCAGGACCGTATATCCTGCGCTGCGTTTCAGTAAATATCTCCCGATTACTGTGCGCAACATAGCGCGTGTAAGTGATGCCAATAATGCCGTTTGCTTCAAAGTCGAGCGCAGCTTGTTTGAAAAAAGAGGGCCAGTGTTTTTCTACATCATTCAGGTGATTCAAAACCAAGCCGCGAGTGGTTCTTAAGAGGAGAGGGTAACGGTCGAGTTTTTCCTGAATCAGAAGAGTTGTCTGGTTGGCGAGCGCCTGGAAACGGGTTTCAAACTGTTCCTTGTTCATGTTTGCGCTAAACAGGCTGGCGTAATACGTGGCCAGTAACGAGGCAAACAGGACTGTGGTGGGGATGAGAAACTGGCTCCACCGTGTGCGATCAATGCGTTTGGTTTCCATTATCAGAACTGTGACTCCCCAAAAGTCGGCGTGGTGTCAGTGGGTTGTATAGATTGTCTGGCTTTATGAAGTGGTTGTGTTCCGTGTTTTTGCAGGAATATTAAATGTATTTGGGTAGGATGTAGGCCGGTAAGCAACCTGTTGGCTTGGCGCTTACCGGTCATGAGCTGAGAGGCTGGTTAATCCAGCTTATCCGCAGCTTCCAATGTGTTTTCCATCAGAGTGGCAACCGTCATTGGGCCTACGCCGCCGGGTACAGGGGTGATCCAGCCAGCTCGCTCAGCTGCGATGTCATATTCTACATCGCCGACTAAGCGGCCATCTTCGAGACGATTAATGCCGACATCAATGACGATAGCGCCATCTTTAATCCATTCACCTTTAACCAGTCCAGGGATGCCTACGCCGACAACCACAATATCAGCACGATTGACGTGGCCTGGAAGATCGCGGGTAAAGCGGTGTGTCGTTGTAACGGTGCAGCCAGCAAGCAGTAGCTCCAGAGACATCGGGCGGCCAACGATGTTAGAGGCGCCTACAACAACAGCTTCCTGACCGTGCAGATCAATACCAGTCGATGCCAATAGCGTCATAACCCCTTTAGGTGTGCAGGGGCGAAGGACGGGCATACGCTGAGCTAGTCGGCCAAGATTGAATGCGTGAAAACCGTCAACATCTTTATCTGGGCGAATGCGTTCTAGAATTTCATCGCCGTTCAAATGTGCTGGTAGCGGAAGCTGAAGCAAGATGCCGTGTACAGACGGGTCAGCATTGAGTTCATCAACCAGTTCTTCCAGTTGCTGCTGAGTAGTGTCTTCGGGCAGATCGTAAGAACGGGAGTCAATGCCTACTTCTTTACAGGCGTTCTTCTTATTGCGTACGTAAACTTGTGAAGCCGGGTCGACGCCGACCAGTATTACTGCCAGGCAGGGGGCAGCTTTGCCGGAGGTGATGCGCTGTTGAATACCTTCAGCGACCTTGCGGCGTACATCAGCGGCAATTTGTTTGCCGTCTATTGTTTTTGCGCTCATATTGCGGATGCTGTCCTATAAAACGAATTTTCACTGGCGCAAATTCTCTCACGGTTGACTGTCAGGGCCAAGGGCAATTGGTTGAGCAATAAGCAGAATGTGTATATAGAGGCTTGTATTGGTTGCAATTTAACCACTGATTGAGCGCTAAGCTGTTTATTTCATTAAAAAAATAAAAAAGTGTTGACGACCTAAAATCGGCTCTATAATATTCGCACCACCTTGAACGGCGGCGCTAACACAGACCACTTAGGAACGTGAAAGCAAAGCAGTTAAGGGCGGGCAACAAGGCGCCCGTAGCTCAACTGGATAGAGCAACGGCCTTCTAAGCCGTAGGCTGCGGGTTCGAGTCCTGCCGGGCGTGCCAAGAAGATGTTGCTAGAGAAAGTTGAAGTCTTGATTAGAGATATGGTGGGCGTAGCTCAGTTGGTAGAGCCCCGGATTGTGATTCCGGTGGTCGTGGGTTCGAGCCCCATCGTCCACCCCAATCTCTAATAATGTAGTGCGGACGTGGTGGAATTGGTAGACACGCCAGATTTAGGTTCTGGTGCCTCACGGTGTGAGAGTTCGAGTCTCTCCGTCCGCACCATTTTTAAAAAGTAGTATGTTGTGGTGGGCGTAGCTCAGTTGGTAGAGCCCCGGATTGTGATTCCGGTGGTCGTGGGTTCGAGCCCCATCGTCCACCCCATTCTACGAAATCAAATATTATTGAAAAATAATCGCTTATATGGCGATTTTTTTATGTCTGAAATTTGGTTTTTCTCGCTCGATTTCCCCCTCCTTTACGTTGCTTATGCAAAAATGCCTTTCATGCGTTGATTTGCTTGACTAATTGCGCTGGTTGCTTGAAAATTTTGCGCTTAAATTCTGCCCGTAAGGCGATTAGTGTTTCTTGCAGGGCATACAGGTTGCAGGCTTTATTGGATAAAGCCTGCTGATCTAGCTGGATCAAAATGTATAAGTATTAATGAGGAATTCCATGCAAGTTTCCGTTGAAACTACTTCCGGTCTCGAGCGTCAGGTAACTGTTACTGTACCGGCTGAGCGTATCGATCAGGATGTTCAGAAGCGCGTTCAGCAGACCGCACGTACCGCCCGTCTTGATGGCTTCCGTCCAGGCAAGGTGCCTGTAAAAGTCGTTAAGAAACGTTACGGCAAAGGTATTCGTGAAGAAGTACTGAATCAGGTTATTCAGGAAACTCTGTTCAAAGCGACTACTGATGAAAAGCTGCAGCCTGCGAACAGCCCAAGCATCGAGTTCAAAAACGATAAAGAAGGCGAAGATTTCGAATACGTTGCAACTTTCGAAGTTTACCCTGAAATCGAGCTGGCTGATTTCTCTGGTGTAGAGATCGAAAAGCTGTCTGCAGAAGTTAAAGATGAAGATCTGGATCAGATGATCGAGACTCTGCGTAAACAGCAGGCATCTTGGGATGAAGTAGAGCGCGCTGCTGAAGATGGCGACCGCGTTAAGATCGACTTCGCTGGTACTATCGATGGCGAAGCGTTCGATGGCGGTAAAGGCGAAGGTATGGATCTGGTACTGGGTTCCAATACCATGATCCCTGGTTTCGAAACCGGTTTGGTTGGCGCGAGCGCTGGCGATGAGAAAGAACTGGATGTTACTTTCCCGGAAAGCTACCACGCTGAAGAGCTGAAAGGTAAAGACGCTAAGTTTGCTGTTAAAGTACAGAGCGTTTCTGCCCAGACTCTTGCTGAGCTGAACGAAGAGTTCTTCTCCAACTTCGGTATGGAAGAGAAAACTCTGGACGGCTTCAAGGCTGAAGTTCGCAAGAATATGGAGCGCGAACTGACTAACACGCTTAAAATGAAGCTGAAAGATCAGGTTTTCCGTGAGTTGGTTAAGCTGAACAGCATCGATGTTCCAGCTGCGCTGATCGATAACGAAATCGATAACCTGCGTCGTCAGGCGGTTCAGCAGTTCGCTGGTCCGGATTCTGATTTTGATCTGAACATGCTGCCTAAAGAGATGTTCCAGGAACAGGCTGTAAGCCGCGTATCTGTTGGTCTGCTGGTTCAGGAATTCATCAAAGCAAACGACATCAAAGTTGATGATGAGCGCGTTCAGACTTCCATCAAAGAACTGGCTGAAACTTACCAGGAACCACAGCAGGTTATCGACTGGTACAACAGTAATCAGGAGATGCTGAGCCAGATCCAGAGTCTGGTAATGGAAGATCAGGTGCTTGATCAGCTTCTGGCTTCTGCTAAAGTCTCTGAAGTAGAAGTTAGCTACGAAGACGCCATCAAGCCGGCACAGCCGGAAGCTGAAACTGAAGAAGACGCTGCTGAATAAGCAACGCCAAGTAAGTCACAGTTAAGAAAACGGCAGTTGGCGTAGGCTGGCTGTCGTTTTTTTTTCGCGTAATTACGCTAAGGAGATAAAGAATGGGCGAATTTGGAAAAGGGTCCGCTGATATTCTCAGTAGTCTGGTCCCTATGGTAGTTGAGCAGAGCGCGCGCGGTGAGCGAGCTTATGACATCTACTCTCGTCTGTTAAAAGAGCGTGTCATTTTCCTGGTCGGTCCTGTGGAAGATCACATGGCGAACCTCGTTGTGGCCCAGCTGTTGTATTTGGAAGCTGAGAACCCGGACAAAGACATTCATCTGTACATTAACTCTCCGGGTGGATCTGTGACTGCGGGTATGTCTATTTACGATACCATGCAGTTCATTAAGCCTGATGTCAGCACTATGTGTATGGGGCAGGCTGCGAGCATGGGTGCATTCCTGCTGGCCGGTGGTGCTAAAGGTAAGCGCTTTGCGTTGCCAAATGCGCGTGTCATGATTCACCAGCCGTTGGGTGGATATCAGGGTCAGGCGACGGATATTGAGATTCACACTAAAGAGATTCTTAGCATCCGTGAAAAGCTGAACCGAATATTGGCAGAGCATACCGGGCAGGACCTTGAGACCATCGCCCGTGATACAGACCGTGATAACTTTATGGCTCCGGAAGCTGCTAAAGAGTATGGTTTGATTGACGATGTTCTGGGGCGTCGCGCTGGTTGATAACCCTCCTATAATATGAGGGTGGGTTGAAAAAGGTCTGGAAAGGCACCATAAAGTACCTTTCCGGATTTGCACATATGAGGTAGTCGAATGTCCGACGAAATTAAAGGTAAAGATGGCGACAGCGGTAAGCTGCTGTACTGTTCATTCTGCGGTAAAAGTCAGGATGAAGTGCGTAAATTGATCGCAGGACCGTCTGTCTTTATCTGTGACGAATGTGTTGATCTGTGCAACGACATTATTCGCGAAGAGATTCAGGAAGCAGAGCCACAGGAAGAAAGTGATCGCTTGCCGATTCCTGCGGAAATTGCAGAAACCCTGAACGAGTATGTTATTGGTCAGGAGCAGGCTAAAAGGGTTCTTGCGGTAGCGGTTTACAACCACTACAAGCGTCTCCGCTTTCAGGGTGGAAAAGACGGCGTAGAGCTGGGTAAAAGTAACATCCTGCTGATCGGGCCAACCGGTAGCGGTAAAACGTTGCTGGCTCAGACATTGGCGCGGATGCTGAATGTGCCGTTCACCATTGCCGATGCAACCACGCTGACTGAGGCGGGTTACGTAGGTGAAGATGTTGAAAATATCATCCAGAAGCTGCTGCAGAAGTGCGATTACGATGTAGAAAAGGCCCAGTTGGGTATTGTTTATATCGATGAGATCGATAAGATTTCACGCAAATCTG
Source organism: Oceanospirillaceae bacterium (assembly GCA_023954795.1). Lineage (GTDB taxonomy): Bacteria > Pseudomonadota > Gammaproteobacteria > Pseudomonadales > Balneatricaceae > Pontibacterium. Next base: position 7,160 of record JAGSHA010000015.1, read on the forward strand.
ATAATCCGTCCATTACCCGGGATGTATCCGGTGAGGGTGTACAGCAAGCACTGCTGAAGCTTATCGAGGGTACTGTGGCATCTGTGCCGCCTCAGGGTGGCCGTAAGCATCCTCAGCAGGAGTTTTTGCAGGTTGATACCTCCAATATCCTGTTCATCTGTGGTGGTGCGTTTGCAGGCCTTGAGCAGATCATTCGTGATCGTTCTGAAAAGAGCTCTATTGGTTTCAATGCGATCGTAAAAGCGAAGGATGAAGAGAAGTCTATTTCAAAAGCTCTGCAGGAAGTTGAGGCAGAAGATCTGGTGAAATTTGGTCTGATTCCTGAATTCGTTGGTCGTTTGCCAATGATTGCTGCACTGGGAGAGCTGGATGAAGACGCTCTGATTCAGATTCTGACAGAACCTAAGAACAGTCTGACCAAGCAGTACTCAGCACTTTTCGGTATGGAAGGCGCGGAAGTCGATTTCCGTGAAGAAGCGTTACACGCTGTTGCGAAGAGAGCACTTGAGCGTGGCACTGGTGCGCGAGGTCTTCGTTCAATTCTGGAAGCGACGTTGCTTGATACAATGTATCAGCTACCTTCTATGGAAGGTGTCAGCAAAGTAGTGATCGATGAAGGGGTGATCAGTGGTGATAGTGAGCCGCTGTTGATTTATGAAAACCGTGAGCAGCAAAAGGCGGCACCGGAAGAATAATCAGCGATCGATGCACATAAATAAAAAGCGACCATAAGGTCGCTTTTTTTGTGCCTAGTTTCTTTGTGTTCGCGGTGGCTAGCGGAGTTCCTGGGCTTTTTTCAGGAGTTTCTCCATCAGGTTGTCCAGTTGAGACTGTTCATCTTCTGATAGCGCAGAGAGTAGAAACTCTTCACGCTCCAATACCAGTGGCACTATCTGTTCATAAATCCCCAGGCCTTTTGGTGTCAGGTTTAGAATAATCAGGCGTCTGTCTTCGGACGATGGGCTTTGTGAAATCAGTTGTTCTTTAACCAATTTGGATATTGCTCGGCTGACCGGCATTTTATCCATAGAGGTGTAAGCGGCGATCTCTTTAGCCGACATCTTTGGCTGGGTGCCAAGTGCCGCAATAACGCGCCACTCCTGCTGGGAGAGATTGAACTGTCCAGAATACAGCTGTGCGATCGAGTCACTGATTGTGGACTGGAGTATCGATAGCTTGTAGGGAAAGAACCGTGGCAATTCAAGATGTTGCGCTTGTGGACGGCGGCCCATTGTACTGATTTCTCCGTAACAGAAAGCATTATAGGTGTGATTTTAATGGTAACTCGGCATTTCTAACAGGTAAAAACATTATTTCCATTTAAGTAAGAATGCCATAAAAGTTAGATAAAACAACAAGATAAGCTTTCAGGTTGATCTTTGACAATCGTAACAAGTGTTACTAATATGGTCTCATCCTTACACGGAACACTAATACAAGAATTAAGACAGGGCCTTAGTAATGATCAAACTTGAGCAGATTCACCACGTTGCTTACCGCTGCAATGACGCAAAAGAGACCGTTGAGTTCTATAAAGAAATGCTGAACATGGATTTTCTGGTAGCCATTGCAGAAGACCGTGTACCGTCTACTAAAGAGCCTGATCCTTACATGCACCTGTTCCTGGATGCGGGTAACGGTAACATTCTGGCGTTCTTTGAGCTGCCAACCAAGCCAAAAATGGGGCGTGACGAGAACACTCCTGAGTGGGTTCAGCATATCGCTTTCCGTGTGGCTGACGAAGCGGCATTGATGAGCGCTAAAGAAGAACTGGAAGCTAAAGGTCTTGATGTTGTGGGCCCGACTGAGCACGGTATTATTCGCTCAATCTACTTCTTTGATCCAAACGGTCACCGACTGGAACTGACTTACGTGAAAGGCACGGATGCTCAGATGAAGCAGTTGGCCGAAGTCGCGCCTGCGATGTTGGAAGAGTGGTCTCGCACCAAAAAAGCACCTAAGCATGCTGCTTGGTTGCACGAAGAAGAATTCAAAGACGCATAAGCCGTTTACGGTAAATTATGAGTAGTGAAAGGCGCGGTTGATACCGCGCCTTTTTTGTTTCCGCGGTTTGTTAGGTTTATACAGAAATCTTTGGTGATATTGCCAGGCTCTCTTGGTGTTGATTGGGGTGTACTTTGGGCGGGGTGATAAAGGGTACTCAAGTACGAGAGTTTGTGCGCTGCGTTAAAAATATACTTTCCCTCTATAGGGTTATTTTGCCTAAGTGAGGGAGAGAAGGATATGAAACTGGTTAAGCCGTTGATTGTTTGTGCTGCACTGACAGCGTCTGTGTCTGCTAGCGCTGCAGGAAGTATGGAAGAGGCTGCAGGTAAGGAAGTGTTTAAGCGCTGTCATGCGTGTCATTCTGAAGATCCAAGTAAGAATACCTTTGGTCCCAGTCTGACAGGGGTTGTGGGGCGTTCGGCGGCAAGCCTGCCACGTTTTAACTATTCTGATGCGCTTAAGAATTCAGGTATCACCTGGACGGAAGAGAATCTGCGCATGTGGGTGGCTGATAATGAAAAACTCGTGCCGGGTACGCGTATGCGTCACGTATCTATCAGTGATGAAGCAGAGCAAAACTACCTGATTGCTTACCTCAAGACATTAAAGTAAGCGTATCAATAGCTGCCTGTCAGGCATAAAAAACGCGGCTAGTAGCCGCGTTTTTTTGTGTAGAAAAACTAATTAACGACGATTAGGTAAAATGTCTTTTAGTTTTTCGTTCATGTCCAGCATGCACTTTTCAGTCGCGTCCCAGTCGATGCAAGCGTCGGTCACAGATACACCATACTGCAGGTCATTGAGGTCGGCAGGAATAGACTGGTTGCCCCAGCCCAGATTGCTCTCGATCATCAAGCCAACAATTGACTTGTTACCTTCCAGAATCTGATTGGCGACGTTATCTGCTACCAAAGGCTGCAGAGCCGCATCTTTGCTGGAGTTGGCATGGCTGCAGTCAACCATGATGTTGTTCTCCAGACCGGCTTTGTCCAGCGCCTGCTCAGTCAGTGCAACGTTGACAGAGTCGTAATTTGGTTTGCCGCCACCGCCACGCAATACAACGTGAGCGTACGGGTTGCCTTTTGTGCGCACTACAGAAACCTGGCCGTCTTCATTGATACCCAGGAAGTTGTGCGGATGGCTAACCGATTTCAGAGCGTTAGTGGCGACTTCCAGGCCACCGTCGGTGCCGTTTTTGAAACCTACTGCACAAGACAGACCGGAGGACATTTCGCGGTGAGTCTGAGATTCAGTTGTACGTGCACCAATGGCAGACCATGCGATCAGATCCTGCATATACTGTGGCGAGATCGGGTCCAGTGCTTCGGTTGCCAGTGGCAGGCCCAGCTCGGACAGATCCAGCAGAAGTTTACGGCCGATGTGCAGGCCCTCTTCAATCTCAAATGAATCATTCATGTGAGGATCGTTGATCAGGCCTTTCCAGCCGACGGTAGTGCGAGGTTTCTCAAAATAGACGCGCATGACCAGATACAGAGAATCCTTCACCTTTTCCTGCAGCTCTTTCAGGCGCTTGCCATATTCGATTGCAGCTTCGGTGTCGTGGATAGAGCAGGGACCAATCACTACAAACAGACGGTGGTCCTTGCCATCGAGGATATTACGTACAACTTCTCGTCCTTCCATTACAGCTTTTGCCGCTGTGTCGGAGATTGGCATTTTTGCCTTCAGATCATTTGGGTTGATCAGGACAAGGTTTGATTCAATATTGAGATCTTCTACACGTGTATCGGTCATGGTTGTTTCCTAAATGCAAACGGTCGCGTCGTCATTTCTGACGGCCCCTTTGTACCATATATATGTGGCACATATAAGTGCCCATCGGTTCTATAGGGTCATGCAGGGTGTTTGCGATGGTACAATCGTCTAAGGACGGTTGACTCGTCTTATTCAATATAGTTATTTAGTTATTCTTGAAAGCTTAGAACTCAACCGGGATCTGGTGGTCAATGAGTCGTGGCGTTCAAACCTAAGGATATAAAGTGAATAGCGTACGCAAGTTTTCAGCTTACTTATTAATGCTTCTGAGCACGTGGTTGTTGGTTGTCCCATCAGCGCAGGCGGGCTTGTTTGATCAGGCGGCGAACCCGTTTGGCAGCAGTGGTCCGGTGGATGTAGAAGAGGCGTTTGTATTTGGTTTTGTGCAGGAGGGGGAAAACCAACTCCTGCTGAACTGGAACATGCCTGACGATTACTATCTCTATCGAGATCGGATGGAGATTAAGCCGGGTGAAGGTATCGAGGTGGTTGGGCGCACGAACGCGCCAGCAGAATCAAAAGAAGATCCTTTGTTTGGTAACGTGTTTGTGTATCACAACCGCGCAGAAGTGGATCTGACCCTCGGCAGTCTCTCAGGACAACCCGTTAACAGCACGGTAGAAGTGACTTATCAGGGCTGTTGGGAGGGCGGGATCTGTTACCCACCGGTGACTAAAACGGTCCAGCTATCTGGCATCGGGCCGTTTGTCGCTGTACTAACAGAGGCAAGTACTGCTCAGGTAGGCGCGCAAAAGACTATATCTCCAGCTGAGATGAATGAAACCGAGCAGGATCGATTCGCGCGTCTGTTGAGTGGTGATGATCTGGTGCTAACCCTCGGAGCGTTCTTTCTTGCGGGGCTCGCATTGTCACTAACTCCCTGTGTGTTCCCGATGATTCCGATTCTATCTAGCATCATCGCCGGTCAGGGGCGACATATAACAACAGGTAAAGCGTTTTCGCTGTCGTTGGTTTATGTATTGTCGGTGTCGTTGACCTATACCGTCGCCGGCATTGTGGCGGGTTTGTTTGGTGAAAACCTACAAGCAGCCTTTCAGAATCCGTGGATCATCGGTTCTTTCGCCGGTCTGTTCGTGCTGCTGTCATTGTCGATGTTTGGCTTCTATGACCTGCAGCTACCGAATAGCTGGCAGACCCGGCTGAATAACATGAGCAGCAATCAGAAAGGCGGCACAGTGACAGGTGTCGCAGTGATGGGATTGTTATCGGCCCTGATTGTTGGTCCTTGTATGGCGGCGCCACTGGCAGGTGCGCTGATTTATATCGGTCAGAGCGGCGATCCGGTGATGGGCGGTACTGCGCTGTTCAGTTTAAGCATGGGTATGGGCGTCCCTCTGCTATTGGTGGGTGTGTCTGCAGGTAAGCTGTTACCCAAAGCGGGTATCTGGATGGAGTCTGTTAAGGCCGGTTTTGGTGTCATGCTGCTGTTGCTGGCGATCTGGATGTTGGATCGTATTGTGGCAACGGAAGTGACCATGTTGCTGACGGCGGGTGTATTGATCGCTAGTGCAATCTTTATGCACGCGCTGGATCGTCTGCCTGAACCGTCTGGCGGTTGGTTGCGCATCTGGAAAGGCGTGGGCGTCATCATGTTGATCTACGGTTCTGCCTTGCTGATTGGCGCGTTGTCCGGTAACCGCAGCATGATTTATCCATTGCAGGGTGTTGCGGTGGGTGTCGGGCAGGTTGCTGCGACACCGGCCTTGCCGTTCAAAAAAGTGACCTCTCCCGCACAGCTGGATCAGTTGCTTGCTGAAGCCAGGCGAACCGGTAAGCCTGTCATGCTCGATTTCTACGCCGACTGGTGTATCTCCTGCATCGAGCTGGAAACCTATACATTTGCTGATCGCAATGTGCAGGTGGCGCTAAGCGGGTTTGAGTTGATTAAGGTGGATGTCACCAGCAATGATGCTGATGCGAAAGCACTAAACAAAGAATATGGCGTAATTGGTCCGCCAGCGTTGATCTTTTTCGATCCGCAGGGTGAACTACATAAAAACATGACACTGATTGGTGTCGCAGAGCCAGAGGAATTCGTCGCGCATCTCTCGCGACTGGGCACATAACAATAAAATGCTTGTGAGCAATGGAGGATGAACATGGTGAAGAAGTTACTTGTCGCAGCGGCCTTTTGCAGCGCGTTACCTGTAATGGCAGCGGACCCGGACAACGGTCAGGAGCTGTTTCATGAGGTCGAGCTGGAGCGTGTGATCCGCGGCGTCGAATACACGGATGCAAACTGCTACACCTGTCATGAAGCGTCATACTTTAAGCGACAGGACCGCGCTGCGACCACTTGGCCTAAGCTGAAAGCCTGGATTGAAGGCTGTAACACCAATTTGGATGTGGGCTGGTTTCCTGACGAAGCAGAAGATGTTGCGGCATATATGAACCGTGAGTTTTATAAATTCCCGGTTGCCGATTAAAGTATCCTCCAAAAAAAATGCCCCGTCAGTCACTGCTGGCGGGGCAAATATTCTGTGGTGGCTTGGGGTACTTCGTTTACCACAGAACACAACGATGATCGTTTCAATTCTTGCTGTACTCTAATCGCACATTTCCGGGAGCACAGTTTCTAATCGCAAAATGCTGTCCCGCATTGCGGCTGGTACAGCGGCGATTCCATTCTTGTTGTAGTCCACGCAGACAATCATAGATTCACCCTCGGCGGCGATGGCTTGATGCTCAACGCTATAGACAGCGTGGTACATCTTAAAGCGATCCCCCTTTAATTGTGTGACCCGAGTGGCTGAGATGATCGTGTCGGGATAGGTCAGAGGAATGCGGTAGCGGCAGTTGGTATCGCGAAGGATGGGGCCAACGCCGGTATCATCCATGATTCCTTTGAAATCACAGGCTTCAAGGTATGCCATCCGTACGGACTCAAAATGCTTGAGATAGACCAAATTATTTACATGCTGAAAGGCGTCCATGTCGCCCCAGACAATTGGGATCTCAATCTGTATGGGATAGTCTTTTAATAACTCGCTTTTCACCGCTCTCTTCCTCTTCCTGCCTGATAGGCCCATTTAGCCGCAATCCTTTCGATAAGTTAAATTTTTAATAATTATTAAAGCTATAAATCGTGTTTATGGTAATTATTGAAAGTTATGATTTCTGTCTGCGTATTTAAGCCCGTATGCTGGGGTGTATGAGATATTTCAATATGCTGAGGTAGGGCTATGCGCCAGCACCGTGGACATCGATATGTTGGGCAATGTCATTGCGGCAACATCAAATACCAGTTTGAAACTGAGCGTGTGTTAGATGCCCGCAATTCACGAGAGTGTCAGTGTGAGTTTTGTTTGATGCATCGAAATTTGTATCAGTCTGATCCAGATGGAACGCTGGTGATTGATGTTGGTAATACTCAACAGTTGAACGAATATCAGTTTGGACACAAAACGGCGAATTTTCTGATTTGTCGGAACTGTGGGGTGATGCCAGTCGTGACCTCCGAGATCGACGGCAAGTTATATGCGGTGATTAATGTGAATTGTCTGCAGCCGCGTTTAGTGCTGGCCGAGGGGGAAACCGTTGTGCCGATGGTGTATAGCGATGAAAAAACCGGGCCACGTCTGGCACGTCGCAAGAAGAACTGGATTGCTGATGTGACGCTGACTCAGAACATCGGTCTATAGGGTATTTAGGAACCGTATTATGGAGATCAGACAGATACGTTATTTTTTGGCCGTGCAGGAAACGGGAAGCTTTACCCGTGCGGCTGAGAAGATGTTTGTGACTCAGCCTGCCTTGTCGACGGCGGTCAAAGCGTTGGAGGAAGAGTTGGGGGCTGCGCTTCTGATCCGCAAACCCAGGCGTATTACGCTAACGCCAGCCGGGCTGCGCTTCCGTGATCGCGCTTTCGCCATTCTGGCAGAATGCAATGCAGCTAAACGTGATCTGATGGACTCTCGTGATCAGCGGCAGCTAAGGCTGGGTGTGCTGGGTACGCTCGATACGCCGCCCGTGAATGATCTGTTACACGACTTTCGCAGGACCTATCCGGATATTCTGTTGCATCTACAAACAGGCAGCAGGGAGGAACTGGCGCAGCGCATGGGGCAGGATAAGGTCGATCTGTTGATTACCTCTCTTTCTGGCGACGAAGCGTCCCATACCGCGCTGCCGTTATATCAGGAACGCTTTGTTCTGGTGGTGCATAACCAACATCCATTGGCGACCCGCAGTAGTGTGCATCTGGCCGATCTCCATGAGCAGCCTTTCGTTTTGCGCAAGCATTGTGAGGTGCTGAATGAGGGTAAGCGGGTATTTCTCTCTGAGCAGGCTCAGCCGCACTTTACGTGTCGAACGGATTCTGATGGTTGGGCGTTGTCCATGGTGCAGAATAATCTCGCCGCCACTATCATGGGGGAAACGGTTGAGGCCCCCAATATAGTCAAAGTCCCGATCGTTGATTTTGGTTTGATGCGTACCGTAGGGTGTTTGTGGCGCGCTCACAGTGATCCGGAGGGTGTTAAGCAGTTTACGGACTTTGCTGCACAAAAAAGTTGGGCGCTTGCCGGGTGAGGGTTACATCGTCCAGTTTTGTTGGGGTACCTCTAAAGAGATAGTTTTGGCTCTGTATGCCCCGCACCAACTGGATTTCAGATGTTCTGATCCAAAATTTTTACCTGCGGAGACTTTGATTTTAATCAAGAACTGTCGGGCAGAAGGCTCTAAAGTGAGGGCTATCGAATTTGGAGGTCCCCATGAGTATTCAGTTTAAAGAGCTGTTGGATGCCGCTGGCACGCAGGATGAGCCACAGCGTTTATTGTTCCTTTTCGCACAGATCGAGAAGCAGGACAGTAAAAAACACAAACAGCGTCAGCATGGATCAGTTGTACCGCTGATGTGCGTTGATAAGTTACCCGCAGAACTGACTGATTTTTCCGGGCTGGCCGCTGAGGCAGATCAGGTATCGGCAGGCTGGGACTTTGTACTGGCAGCAGGCTTGTCTGGTACAGGTGGGCAGCCCCCATCCACGGATGATGCGGAGCCTCATCTGAATAAGATGGCGAACGATTTGATGATGGGTGCGGATCTGTCCCGTTATGTGATTTTTGATCGTCAGGGTAATCCGGTTTCCATGCAGGCAAACTAAGCATTACCTGCACGATCGATTGGCATTGCCCGGGTTTAGGTCCGGGCATTTTTATGCCTGAAGGTTTTGCGGTTTGATCAGGTGATTTTTCGTTTCAGGCCGAAGTCTGCCATGATGCGTGTCGCGATCTCCTCAATGGAGAAGTTGGTCGTGTTAATGCAGTTAATGCCTTCATCCCGAAAGATCTTTTCTACTTTTCGCACTTCCATATCGCACTGATCCAATGACGCATAGCGGCTGTTGGCACGACGTTCCTGACGGATCGCGGACAATTGAAAAGGCTCTATCGTCAGGCCATACAGTTTGTCCCGGTGTTTTTCCAGAAACTCCGGAAGTTTGCTGTGATGGATATCATCTTCCGTCAGTGGATAGTTGGCCGCACGAATACCAAACTGCATCGCCATATAGAGGCATGTAGGTGTTTTGCCACTGCGGGATACACCTAGCACGATGATGTCGGCACGGTCGTACTGCTGAATACGTCCGCCGTCATCGTTATCGATCGCATAGTTCACGGATTCAATTCGGTCTTTGTACTTATTCACTTCACCGATGGCATGTGAGCCGCCAACAGAATAGGAAGACCGCGTCTGAAGTTCGCTTTCCAGTGGGCTAAGAAAAGTGGAAAAGACGTCAATTTTGAAACCATCACACTGGCTGAGAATACGACGAATCTCTTCATTAACAATGGTGTCGAAAATGATAGGGCGTTCGCCATCGGCAATGCAGGCATCGTTGATCTGCTGAATTGCGGCTTCCGCTTTGGCAACGGTATCGATATAAGGCAGGGTGACCTTCTCGAATTGAATCGCCTCAAATTGCGTTAACAGGCTGTTTCCCAGTGCTTCAGCAGTAATGCCGGTGCCGTCAGAGATAAAAAAAGCAGTGCGTTTCGTCATGTTACGGTGCCGTATTCAAGTGAGCCTTCAGAGCGCGGCACTATAGCAGATTTGCAGCAGGAACCGAACGTCGTGGGATTGACTGCTCGCATTCCAGCTGCGTTAAATCAATAGTGAATGTGGTGAGTGTTCACCTGAGTTAGTTATAAAGCTCTGTCAGTTTATTCAATCCCGCCTGATAAACCCCGCGAATCACCTTTTCCGCTTCCTCGTGACGGGTTCCCGCTGGGTTAAAGCTTGAAGACCAGGTCACAATGGAACCGTTGTTGCCGTTGGCTTTTACCGCAATAGATGATTTGTAGTCCGCAACCGGTAGGGGTGAAGCATTGATCGTGTAATTGTAGATACGCTTCTCGTTGTCCATGGCGGTGAGTGTTTCAGTGATCTGTGCACCATTTCCTAGTGTCAGAAGGCGGATATTATCGGTGCGATCGCTGTCTTTTACCGCAGGGTGCCAGCGATAGAGACCGTTATAGTCGCCCACTAATGCCCAGACCGCTGCGGGTTTAGCGTTAAGCTCTACCGACTCTGATACCTGTACCGAACCCGCTGCTATGGCGGAAGATGAAGTCAGCGTTGCGCCAGCCAGAATGAGGGCAGCAGCCAAGTTTGTTTGTGGTTTCATTGGGTTACCTGAGTTTTGTATTTGTTGTATATCCTCAGAATGCACCAATGTTAAGCATGCGAAAATTGTTCTTGCGCAGGTCGACCAAAGTGCTGGTTTTTGCTGCGCTACGGAATCGCGTTGGGTGAAGAGCAAATCCGTGACATAAAAAAGGCCCCGCATGGCGTGACCTTTATATACGTACGGTTCCTGTTTTCCGGCATTACACCTCGCCGGTATATTCGCCCCGTGCGGGATAGCTATTTTTGATAGCGAAATCGAGTGCGCCGATCAATTCAGAAAAATGCGGGCGAACAAACGGCATGGTTTGTACTGAACCGTAATACAGTGTTTGTTCTGGTGTGACTAAGAACAAACCTGGTTCGGAGAACAGTGCAGGTTCTTCTATACCAATGGATGTTTTGCCCCGTGAGGTGGAGGTATATAGACCCCAGTCCCGTGCCTTTTTCAGATCCAGTCCGTATCCAATGCGTAGATTCTGGGCGTCAATCTTGTCCGCCATAGCACGCGCACGGTCAGCAGAGTCTGAGCTGATGGCAATGGCATTTACACCACGCGCCGCGAATTCTGGCACCTGTTTTTCAAATTCTTTCAGATAGGTGGCGCAGATCGGGCAGTGCAGCCCGCGATAAAAGCAGATAACCGTGCCGCGTTCTGATATTTCATTGGAGAGCGTGAAAGTACCGTTATCAAGTGTTTCAACCTGCAGGTCCGGGGTTTTCTGGCGGGGTATCAGCATGCGTGTGTCCTCGTGTATGAGAATTAAGAGGTGTTGTTATCAATCCTAGCAGGGCATACTGTTATATAAATCCATAATATATGATCAAGACTACGATATGAGCCGTTTTGACCGTTTGTCGGCACTGATCTCCCGCTTTTCGTTATCGGTATCTCCAGCAACAGGAGAGGGTGCCAATCTGATCGTGTTTTGCCAGCCGGAAAGTGATGTGCCTAATCGGGTGTTGCTGTCACCGCTGAAACTGATTTGCAGTCCTGAACAAGAAGGCCATGTGCCAATGTTCAGGGCGTGCACTGATTGGGGCGGGCAGGCCAATCCTCTATTATCAGCCTTGCCGCCAGTGATTGAGCTGGATATTTCTAATAACGATGAAACCGTTATGCTGGTGCGATTGCTCAAAGCAGAAGGTGATGCACAACGTTGTGGTTATGGTTCAGTGCTGAACCGGCTGGGTGAAGTGTTAATGGTACGGTTGCTGCGTGCTCAAATTGAACAGGGTGCAACTGAACCAGGATTGCTCAATGGGCTGTCTGACGCGAGAATTAGTCGTGCGATCGTTGCTATCCATGAGCGCCCGGAAAAAGTGTGGCGTAACGAGGAGTTGGCTAAAATTGCGGGGTTGTCACTGAGTCGTTTTGCCGAGTTGTTTGTTCAAATTGTGGGTGAAACGCCCATGGCGTACTTAAGACGCTGGCGCATGGTATTAGCCCGACAGGATGTGGAACGTGGCGAGCGTATTCAGACCGTTGCCCGACGTTATGGTTATGGTTCGGGAGAGGCGCTAAGTCGGGCGTTTCGGCGCCAGTTTGGCGAAAGCCCGCTGGCATTACGGCGAGAGGCCGCAGCGGATTCGTTGACGGTATAGGCTCGCTGGAATAAAAGAGTATATAGAAGAAGGAATCGGTGATGTCAGAGATTAAATTCTCAGCGGAAGAGAAAGCGCTAATCGTTGATAAGCTTAAACGTTACTTTAGCGTTGAACTCGATCAGGACCTCGGCCAGTTTGATGCCGAGTTTTTACTGGATTTTTTTTCATCTGAAATGGGTGCGTATTATTACAATCGGGGCCTGAGTGATGCTCGGGCGGTAATGCAGAGTAAACTGGATCAGGTTGATGATGCGATTTATGAGATTGAAAAACCAACCAATTTTGCTCGTTAATAAGTACTTTCCCCCAAGTTTTTGTGTGAATCACAATGTAGGGTGAAGGGTATTTCTCAATCTTTGATCTGTACCAAGCGAGTTGCAAATTGTTCTCATCATTTTTTTAAAACTGAAGTATGATCTGTTACTTATAGCGATGATCAAAGCATGATTTAAGCACGTGCGAGTGGGAGAAAATCAGAGTGCAGGATTACGTACTGCGCCTTGACCAGGTGGGCATGAATGATGTCGAAACGGTCGGTGGAAAGAACGCGTCTTTGGGTGAGATGATCAGCCAATTGAGTAACGCGGGCGTAAAAGTACCAAATGGATTTGCAACGACAGCACTGGCCTTCCGGGATTTTCTCCAGCATGGTGGCCTGGAAGAGAAAATTAACGAAACTCTAACGGCGCTGGATACGGATAATGTTATCGAGCTGGCTGACACCGGTAAGATGGTCCGTGGCTGGATCATGGATGCACCGTTTCAGCCTGCGCTGAATGAAGCCATTGAAGGTGCGTTTGCCGAAATGTGCGGCGATAATACGAACCTTTCCGTTGCCGTACGTTCGTCGGCAACCGCCGAAGACTTGCCGGACGCATCGTTTGCTGGCCAGCAAGAGACCTTTCTGAATATCCGTGGTTTGGATAACGTAAAACACGCGATCAAAGAGGTGTTTGCGTCTCTCTATAACGATCGTGCTATCTCCTACCGTGTTCATCAGGGCTTTGACCACAGTGAAGTCGCGTTGTCTGCGGGTATTCAACGCATGGTACGCAGTGAAACTGCAGCATCAGGTGTGATGTTTACCATTGATACTGAATCGGGCTTCCCTCACGTTGCATTTATCACATCGGCTTATGGTCTGGGTGAGACAGTGGTGCAGGGC
>JAGSHA010000322.1 GCA_023954795.1 Oceanospirillaceae bacterium
GTTGTACCGTGTCCATGACGGCCCGCTGGAGAAGAAACTTAAGAATCTGCGTGCCTTCCTGGGTGAGCGCGGCCTGAACTTGGGCGGCGGAGATAAACCCACTCCGACCGACTATGACAAGCTGCTGAGCACACTGGGTGATCGCCCGGATGCGCATATCATCCGTACCATGATGTTGCGCTCTCTGAGTCAGGCGGAGTACAGCCCGGACAACCTGGGTCACTTTGGTCTGGCATACGCGGCTTACGCACACTTCACGTCTCCGATTCGTCGTTACCCGGATCTGCTGGTTCATCGCGCGATCCGCTCCGTGATCCGTCGTAACGAGAGTGGCGGTGCATTCCGTCGCGCGCTGAAACGCATTACAGGCAAAGGCACCGATCCGGTTAACCGCATCAAGAATGCCCCACTGCTTGAGCCTACGAAGAGCTACCCGTACGACATGCAGGCGATGCTGATGCTGGCGGAACACTGTTCTGACGCGTCTCGCCGTGCAGATAAAGCCAGCTGGGATGTAGAAGCGTGGCTGAAGTGCGAATACATGCAGGATTTCATCGGTGATACCTTTACCGGCATCATCAGCAGCGTGGCGAGCTTTGGCCTGTTTATCGAGATCGAAGATATTCAGGTCGAAGGCATGATTCATGTCTCCGGTCTGAAAAGCGATTTCTACAACTTCGACGAAGCCAAACAGCGCTTGGTCGGCGATAAAACCCACACCAGCTATGGTTTGGGCGACACCGTTGAGATTCGTGTCGTGAAGGTGGATATGGACCAGCGCAAGATCGACTTTGAATTCCTCGATCAGGCTGACCGTCCGAAGCCACGCAAGAAGAAGTACTACAAGAACCGTAAGAAGTCATAGGTTCTAGCGGGTGTATTAGCGCTGCAACTGTATCGCGTTAATACACCCCGATCCCCAAACCCCTTCCTCACATCATTCCCGATCTATCGCTAAATCACACCCTGTTCGCACAACTCCGCAATTTCATCCTAGCGAACACCCGCCCTACACTCCTAAACTGGTTTCTGCAGCTCAAGACAACGTATGATGAGTTAACGGCAGTGGACACCCATGAATCAAGATAACCAGTTTCAATTCGCTAAAAGCCAACATCTGGATCAGGTGACCCTGCTGCGCGCCCAAATGAATGATTTCTCTTATGGCAAACACGCCCATGAGGAGTATTCGTTTGGTTTAACCTTAGCCGGTCGTCAGGACTTCTTTTGCGGCGGTGAATTTCATCGCAGCCTTCCCGGTAATATCATCATCTTTAACCCCGATGACGTTCACGATGGGCATTCCGGTGTGGATGACACCTTGCGTTACCGCATGCTCTATATTCACCCCGACCTCTTAGAACCGATGTTAGCCAGCGCAGGGGTTAAACAAAGCCGTGATTTTCAGGTCGCGGATAACCTGCTGAACGATACACACATAGCTCAGAGCATCAGCACCATGGCGCACCTCATCGAGCAGAAAACCGAAAACACCCTGTTTCTGGAGCATGAGCTTTATCAACTCGCGGCAAGGATCGCCCAGCGCTACGGCACCTATTCACCCAATCGGGTAGAACGGAAGGTTGACCGCCTGCTGCAAACAGCGCGCGAGTATATCCATGCGCACCTGTTAGATGATATATCGCTGGATACGATCAGCCAGCACGCCAACCTGTCGAAATATCATTTTTTGCGTATGTTCCGCCAACAGTTTGGGATTACACCCCACCAATACATTCTGAACTGTCGAATCAATCGCGCCCGCGAAGCACTGGAAGCCGGACACGCCGTAGATGATGTGGTGTTTGAGTTTGGCTTTACCGATCTCAGTCATTTTAATCGCCGCTTTAAACCGATCTACGGCATGACACCTCTCCAGTATCAGCAGCACGTTCTAAACCGCTAGAACCTGACGACTGTCTTCAGCGCTCTACCCAACAATTTTCATTCTTACCTTCAGGGTTTCACTATGGTTGAAATACTCGCGTACGCGCTTGGCATTATGTACACCCCCGGTCCCGTTAATCTGCTCAGCCTGAATTCTGGGTTGAACGGTCAAAGTTCCACGCACTGGCGCTTTTGTCTGGGTGTTGGCTGCGCCATGTTTTCGATGTTCCTGATATTGGGGTATACCGGCGCATGGATAGTGACACCCGCATCACAGCTGATCATCAGCGCTATTGGTACAGTGTATATTGCATATCTTGCCTACAAAATCGCACGTTCCAGTGTGCAGGTGACTAAGCAAACCCAGCAGCCGACGGCCACGCTCAGCTTTAAGGCGGGATTGCTGATGCAGTTACTGAATCCCAAATCCATGATTGTGATAGTGCCGATTGTGACGGTGCAATTCCCAGCGGCCGGGATTACCGGCAATGCGATCTTTTTCTGGACCTTGTTATTAGGTGTACTGGCTTTTGGTGCACCCGGAAGTTATCTGCTGATGGGAACCCATCTGGGTAAGCTGATCTCCCATCCGATCTATTTTCGCATCCTGAACCTCTGCATGGCGCTCTTGCTGATCTATGTGGCAGCTGACATCGCCTATCACCACGTCTACCTGAAGATCATTTAATAAGATAACGAGCGCTTTCGGCCTGAACCCTTCCCACCCCTACAACTAAAGTGGAATAATGTGCTGTATAACTAACAACCAATAAAACAAGCAAGGCCGATTGCAATGACAGAAACGACTAGAGGTCGCCTGACGACCCGCACGATCGCGATGCCCGCAGATACCAACCCGGCTGGGGATATTTTTGGTGGCTGGGTATTGTCACAAATGGATATGGCCGCCGGTATCTGTGCCGGTCAGCGCGCCCAGTGCCGTGTTGTGACCGTATCGCTGGATACCATGAGCTTTATCCGCCCGGTCAAGGTGGGTGATATTCTGGGGGTCTATACCGATATTGAATCCGTGGGTCGCACCTCCATCAATGTGCACGTAGAAGCCTGGGTACGCCGTGGCCGTATCGGTCACCGTGAGAAAGTAACGGAAGCAACGTTTAAGTTTGTTGCCATCGACGATAACGGTAAATCCACGCCGGTACCCGCTGAAACAGACCTGCCCGCATACGCGCTGGAAGGGTATTCAATCGACGATCTGCGCTAAACATCTGCGACTTAAGCGCTGGCGGATAGGATGGCCAGCGCTTCTATATCCTTATCTATTTCTCATCATTCAGGCTCATTCCCACCAATAGCATCGGGTGCTTCACACCCTTTAGCGCAACAGCGACCCGGTTGTTTAGACACCTTCTGACCGTTGTCCAAAACGCCCCGATCCAGCAAACGCTCCACCAGCTCGGTTTTTTCCATCACGGGATAATTACGCCAGATCTCCCGTTTCATCGCTTCCGGTGATCCACCACCATGCAACGAGATCATGGAATACCATCCGCCCTGATGTGAGGCTGTGAGGTCTTCGATAAAGCGTGAGACTTCTACCCGCTCTGCTGCCGGGACGTTGGGATTTGCTCCCAACACATCCAGCAGATCAACCTGCGTTTCCGGATTATGGTCTTCATCCGGCCCCGGCAATGCCACCACCAAACCACCCGAAACATAGTGTGCGACACGGTGCATATCGTAGATCTTGGTCGCCAGCAGCAATTTGCCGATATTGGCATAGATGGGGTTGGGCATCATCACGCCTGAAGGGTCGTGCGTGGGATAGACCGATGCTGCGATCCCACAAGCATAGAAGCTTTCGGTAATTGTGATCAGCTCAACCATCGCATCGCGAATATGGCCATGCTTATCGGGATCAAGGCCGTTGGCCTCGGTCATCAGCGCTCCGGCACCAATCAGCAGATCGCCAAATCCGGCCCGTGCACCGATACAGGAATGCCGATGGTGATTGGCATAGGAGGTGGTAAGAAAACCACCCTCTTCCGTCTCTCCGGCCAGGAACACATGTTTGTGTGGCACAAACACATCATCAAAGATCACCACCCCTGTGGACTGACCATACTTGGCCGAGAACTTGGCGGCCGCTTCACCCGGTCGACCCGCCGGTTTGGCGATGATGGTTACACCTTCCGCATCCACCGGCACCGCACAGGCTACGGCGAAATCCGCATCCTCGGGCGTATGTGTACGACAGGGCATCACCAGAAACTCATGCATATAAGGCGCGCCGGTGACGATCGCTTTAGTACCACGAATCACAATGCCATCCGGGCGGCGCTCTTTGATATGCACATAAACATCCGGGTTGCTTTGCA
>JAGSHA010000014.1 GCA_023954795.1 Oceanospirillaceae bacterium
CACAGTTGATCACGGTTGCACGGTATGCAGAGACTTACTAACCGACAAATTGTCTTAGGTATTACCGGCGGTATTGCCGCCTATAAAAGCGCTGAGCTGACCCGAATACTCAAGGGTGCCGGTGCCGACGTTCGGGTGGTGATGACCCCCGCCGCGACCGAGTTTATTACTCCACTGACGTTACAAGCCTTGTCCGGCAATCCAGTACACCTGCACCTGCTCGATACGGAAGCTGAAGCGGGCATGGGCCATATTGAACTGGCGAAGTGGGCCGACCTGATTCTGATCGCCCCGGCGAGTGCCGATTTTATGGCGCGCATGACCAGTGGCCACGGCAACGACCTGCTGACCACTTTGTGTCTGGCGACCGATGCACCGATCTGTCTGGCACCCGCCATGAATCAGGCCATGTGGCGCGATAGTACAACGCAGGAAAACGCACGTAAGCTGGAAGAGCGTGGTGTCAGCCTGTTTGGCCCTGCCAGCGGCGAACAAGCCTGCGGTGATACCGGTCCGGGTCGGATGATGGAACCTCTGGAACTGGCGGAACGGGCAGCCGCATGTTTTGACCGCGGCCTGCTGACGGGCAAAACCGTCTTTATCACCGCCGGTCCAACCCGCGAACCCCTTGATCCGGTGCGTTATATCTCTAACCACAGCTCCGGCAAGATGGGGTATGCGTTAGCGGAAGCCGCACAAGATGCGGGCGCGACAGTCAAACTGATCAGTGGACCGGTCAACCTGCCGGCCCCTGAACGGATCGAACGTGTTTCAGTACAGTCTGCGGACGATATGCTGACTGCCTCTCTGTCGGGACTCGAGCAATGCGACATTTTTATCGCGGCAGCCGCCGTCGCTGATTACCGCCCGACAGCCATCTCTGAGCATAAGATTAAAAAAGGCAGTGAAGAGATCATGGAACTGCATCTGGTGAAAAACCCGGACATCGTTGCGACCGTGGCAACCCATGACCACAAGCCTTTTACCGTTGGATTTGCCGCAGAAACTCAGGATGTACTGAGTTATGCACGTGGCAAACTGGAGCGCAAGAATCTGGATATGATCATCGCCAACGATGTATCCCGCAGCGATATCGGATTCAACAGCGATGAGAATGCCGTCACCGTCGTGACCCCGGAGTCCGAGCAAGATCTGCCACAGGCGTCCAAACGTCAGCTTGCCGGTCAGTTGATCGAAAAAATCGCTCAGTCTTACCACCTGACACGATAACGAACGCCACGCTGAAGAACGATGATGAAAAAGTTACAAGTCAAACTGCTGGACCCACGTATCGGCAACGAATTTCCACTGCCTGAATATGCGACACCGGGTTCAGCAGGTCTGGATCTGCGTGCCTGCCTCGATACCACCCTGACACTGGAACCGGGGCAGACCGAACTGATTCCAACCGGTCTGTCGATCCATATTGAAGACCCTAACCTGTGCGCGATGATTCTGCCGCGTTCAGGTCTGGGCCATAAGCACGGCATTGTGCTGGGTAATCTGGTGGGGCTGATCGATTCCGACTACCAGGGGCAACTGTTTGTCTCCTGCTGGAATCGGGGTCAGACCACCTTTGAAGTAAAACCGGGCGAACGGATCGCCCAGCTGGTACTGGTACCTGTAGTACAGGCCGAATTTGAAGTTGTTGACGAATTTTCTGACAGCCACCGCGGTGAAGGCGGCTTCGGCTCCTCGGGTCGCCATTAATTATTTTTCAAAAGGACATTGCACCATGCGTTACGAACTTAAGGATCTCGATCAGACCATCTTTCGTGCCTACGATATTCGCGGCATTGTTGGCACCGCGCTGACCGACGACACGGTGTACCATCTGGGTCGCGCATTTGCAGCACAGGCGCTGAGCCAGAACGTAAACACCATCAACGTCGCAGCCGATGGTCGCCTCTCCAGTCCTCACCTGAAAACACTGCTGAGTCAGGGATTGATGGACGGTGGTTGTAACGTGATCGATAACGGCTACGTTCCAACCCCTCTGCTGTACTTTGCCGCCAATCACGACGACCAGTGCACCGGCGTTATGATCACCGGCAGTCACAACCCAAGTGACTACAACGGTTTTAAGATGATGATCGACGGTCACACCTTGTCCGGCGATGATATTCAGGTCCTGATGCAGCGCATCATCGCGCAGGATTATTCTGACGGCGCAGGCAGCCTGCGCGAGCAGGATGTGCGTCCACAGTATCTGGAACATGTGCTGTCCGACGTCAAACTGGCACGCCCGATGAAAGTCGTTGTGGATTGCGGCAATGGTATTCCGGGTGATATCGCACCGGGCCTGCTCGAAAAGCTGGGTTGTGACGTGACACCTTTGTATTGCGACGTTGACGGCACCTTCCCGAACCATCACCCCGATCCGGGTAAGCCGGCCAACCTGGTTGATGCCATCGCCAAGGTAAAAGAGATCGGTGCCGACCTGGGTCTGGCCTTCGACGGCGACGGCGACCGCGTGGGTGTGATTACTCCGACCGGAAAAATCATCTACCCGGACCGTGTGATGATGCTGTTCGCTGAAGATATTCTGAGCCGCAACCCGGGCGCAGAGATCATCTTCGACGTGAAATGCTCCCGTCTGCTGGCGAACGTGATCCGTGAAGCCGGTGGTAAAGCCACTATGTGGAAGACCGGTCACTCGCTGATCAAAGGTAAGATGAAAGAAACCGGCGCACTGCTGGCCGGTGAAATGAGCGGGCACATCTTCTTTAAAGAACGCTGGTTCGGTTTTGACGATGGCCTGTACAGCGCTGTTCGCCTGCTGGAAATCCTGTCCAATCGCACTGAAGATGCTGATGCGCTGTTCGACGCTTACCCTGAAGATGTGAGCACTCCGGAACTGAACATAGACGTGACTGATGAAGGTAAGTTCAGCATCATCGAAGGCCTGCAAGCGCTGGAATTCGAAGGCGGTGACGCCAACCGCATCGACGGCGTGCGCGTTGACTACGCAGACGGCTGGGGCCTGATTCGCGCATCCAACACCACACCAGTACTGGTGCTGCGTTTTGAAGCGGAGTCTGAAACTGCACTGGAACGTATCCGTTCCGAGTTCCAGCAACGCCTGACTCAGGTTGATCCGTCTCTGACGATCCCTGAAGCCTGATCTTTTAAGAAACACCCGGTATCACATCGATGCCGGGTGTTTTTTCGCACTGTTTCTGTAGCAGGTCTGTTCATCAGGTCTATGCAGTAGAAAGGATAATAAAAAATGCCTCTTACTCGTAAAGAAGCCATGACCACCGCTGAGGTGCTCAGCGAAGCAATGCCTTACATCCAGCGTTTTGTTGGAAAAACCATCGTCATCAAATACGGTGGCAACGCCATGACCGACGAGAAGCTAAAAAACAGCTTCGCCCGCGATATCGTCATGATGAAGCTGATCGGCATTAACCCGATTGTTGTCCACGGTGGCGGCCCGCAGATCGGTAGTCTGTTGGAAAAGCTGAATATCGAATCCCACTTCATCAACGGTATGCGTGTCACTGACTCAAAAACCATGGACGTGGTTGAGATGGTACTCGGCGGTATGGTGAATAAAGAGATCGTTGGCCTGATCAATGCCAACGGCGGTAGCGCCATCGGCCTGACCGGTAAAGACGGTCAGCTGCTGCGTGCCCGCAAGCTCAAAGTGAAGCACAAAACACCCGAGATGGAAGCCCCCGAAATTATCGATATCGGTCACGTGGGTGAAGTTGCACATGTTAACGTTAAAGTACTGGATATGCTGGCACAGTCAGACATTATTCCGGTCATCGCACCGATTGGTGTGGACGAAAACGGCGACTCCTACAACATCAATGCGGATCTGGTTGCAGGTAAAGTTGCTGAAGTGCTGCAGGCCGAAAAGCTGATTCTGCTGACCAATATTGAAGGCCTGCTGGACAAAGACGGTAACGTTCTGACCGGTATGACCACCAAACAGGTGGATGAGCTGATCGAAGATGGCACCATCTACGGCGGCATGCTGCCGAAGATCGATTGTGCACTGGGCGCGGTCAAATCAGGCGTGACCAGCTCACACATCATTGACGGTCGCGTCGCGCATTCCTGCTTGTTGGAGATCTTTACCGATGAAGGTGTCGGTACTCTGATCACCAACCGCTCACACTAAGGGCGCTGAAATGGCAGTAAAAGAAGCGCCTAAAGTGTCCCGATACGAGCAGATCCTGCAGGCTTTGGCCCAGATGCTGGAGGTGAATCCGGGTGCCCGGATCACCACCGCGGCACTGGCGAAAGAGGTCGGCGTATCCGAAGCCGCGCTGTATCGTCACTTTCCCAGCAAAGCACGGATGTTTGAAGGCCTGATCGGTTTTATCGAAGATACCATCTTCAGCCGGGTGAACATGATCATTGCATCGGATGCCGACGGCATCCGGCAGTGTGAACAGATCCTCACGCTGCTGCTGGCTTTCGTACAGAAAAACCCGGGCATGGCGCGGATTCTGACCGGTGATGCACTGGCCGGAGAAACAGACCGCCTGCGCACACGGGTGAATCAGTTCTTTGAACGACTAGAAACCCAGATCAAGCAGATCCTGCGCGAAGCTGAAGCCCGTGAAGGCCTGCGCACGCAAACCACTGCAGGGGCTTGCGCTAACCTGATGCTGGCCACTGCAGAAGGCCGTATCCGTCAGTTCGTGCGCAGCGAGTTCAAACGCAGCCCAATCGAACAGTGGGATGATCAATGGCCGCGTCTTGCTGCAGCGGTATTTCGCCCGGCAGCCTGATCCGCCTGGGAGGCGCCTCGCCTCCCTCTTTCACCTCACTTCCACTAATCCTTCCTGATACCCATCGGATTTTTCATGGATCTGTTACTGGAACAGCTGATGCTGTTTGTCCTTTCCCTTTTCGCCAACGGCTTATCCGCGATGGCGGGTGGCGGTGCAGGTCTGCTTCAGCTGCCTGTGCTGCTGTTTTTGGGTCTGAGTTTTCCGGTGGCACTCGCAACGCATAAAATCGCCAGTGTCGCGCTGGGAGTGGGCGCGACCCTACGTCATATGCGCGAAGGCTCGCTGGATTATCACTTTTGTGCCTACATTCTGGCGTGGGGCCTACCGGGTGTCATCTTAGGTGCGTATGTCATTCTCCAGCTCCCTGAAGCCTGGACCATTTTGGCACTGGGTATTCTGACCTCGGGCCTTGGGCTGTATTCTTTTACGAAAAAAGAGCTGGGGATGAATTACGCGCCCCGTCATCGGGAAGGTAAAGGCCTGCTGATCGGCGGTATCGTGCTAT
Organism: Oceanospirillaceae bacterium; assembly: GCA_023954795.1. Classification (GTDB taxonomy): domain Bacteria; phylum Pseudomonadota; class Gammaproteobacteria; order Pseudomonadales; family Balneatricaceae; genus Pontibacterium. Next base: position 5,257 of record JAGSHA010000014.1, read on the forward strand.
TTATGATCGGCTTTCTGAATGGCTCGCTGACATCGGGTACCGGCCTTTTTGTGACCTTGTGGCTGGTGTTCTGGTTTGGCTTCGACTACAAACGCGCCGTCACTTACGTGCTGATTCTGGTGGGATTGTTCTGGAACTCGTCTGGCGCGGTCACTGTCGCGCTGCAACAGCCACCCCAGTGGGAATGGCTGCCCGCATTGTTGATCGGTGCAATTATTGGATCCTATACCGGAGCGCATCTGGCGATCAGCCGCGGTAACAAACTGGTCAAACGGGCCTTCGAAACCCTAACCGTTATGGTGGGTATCAAACTAATCGGTGACGGTCTCGCGTTGCTGTTCTGAGATCAATGGAGATGCCTCGGCGAGCTGCAAGCGATGCCGGGCACTGCGGGTCAGTTCGCGTTTAACCTCTGGCAGAATAATCGCTGACGCCGGTACCAGACGGACACCCAGTTTTCTCAAGTCCGGCAGTATGCGTGCCAGATAAGCCGATGTTTCCGGGTATGGATGCCCGATGACCACAACAAAACCAAATGTGTTGGCAATATTCAGCGCCCGCTGAAACTGCCCGTGAATAAACGCTTCGTTGCTCTGATGATCCAGAAAGACATGACGCTTCAGGTAAGGCACCTGATTCTCACGGGCCTTTTTCCATCCGACCGACTTGATCGTCGTGAGGCTGTCGATAAAGTAGAGATTCCGCGCTTTGAGTGTATCCATCACCCACTGCATTGGCCCATCCATAGTGGTCAACAAACTCCCCATATGGTTGTTGACGCCACTGACGTGCGGCGTGGCATCCAACGCCTGATTCAAGCCCGACATCATCGATTCGCGCGCCATCTCAGGCGTTAACGCCCCCGGGCCCAGTGCTTTTGCCGCAGTATTTGCCATTGGCACATGCAACATCACTTCACGACCGCTTTCGTGCGCATCAACTGCAAATTTCTTAGCGTAAGGGGTATACGGCAGAATGGAGTACGTTACCGCGCCGGGTAAAGCCAGTGCCGCTTCACCCCGCTTCAGGTTATAGCCCATATCATCAATGATCAGCACCATCCGTGGTTCAAAGGATTGCTCCGCATGAAGCAACCCGGACAATGTGCTGAGCAGCAGCATCAGGCTGAGTTTTTGACTCAGCTTATGAGTCCACATCAATGTTATTTTTCCTGCAACTTAACAATCGATAAGGCTTTTAATAGCGCAACCGCTTCGAACAACTGGAAATCTTCACGTAACAGCTCTCTTTCCTCTGCACGTTTATCCATGCTGTCTTTGTCGGCCTGACCATTCTCCAAATGTCCGCTAAGGTCACGCTCTTTCAGGTGAGACCCACCGTTACCCAATGGCTTTAATTCTGCATTCCCGACTTCGATATCCGGTTCAATTCCCTGCGCCTGAATAGAACGGCCATTCGGCGTAAAGTAACGTGCGGTGGTCAGCTTAATCGCCCGATCTTTCGCCAATGGCAGTATGGTTTGCACCGAGCCTTTACCAAAGCTATCGGTCCCCATAATCACTGCACGTTTTTGATCCTGCAGCGCTCCCGCCACAATCTCAGAGGCAGATGCTGAGCCGCCATTGATCAGAACCACCAGCGGCAGCTCTGGGAGTGCAGTCTGGCTATTTGCTTCAAACAGCTGATCGGAGTTCGGCAAACGACCTTCGGTATACACGATGGTACCCTGTGTCAGGAATGCATTACCCACATCCACCGCGGCCTGCAACACGCCACCCGGATTGTTACGCAGATCCAACACTAAACCGTTAAGGTTGCCTTCTGCCCGCAGCTTCTCTAACTGTCTCACCAGCTCTTTGCCGGTGTTGACCTGAAACTGAGTGATACGGATATAGCCATAGCCGGGTTCGATAATCCGACTTTTCACACTGGCAACATGAATGATGTCACGGACGACGGTGATCTCGATCGGCGTATCCCGCCCCTCGCGCAAGACGGTCAGTACGATTGGCTCGCCCGGTTCACCACGCATGTGATTGATCGCTTCTTCCAGTGACATACTGGCCACCGGTTTATCATCCAGCTGCGTAATCAGATCGCCTGCTTTTACACCCGCCCGCTCAGCCGGCGTATCGTCAATCGGGGTAATCACACGGATATAAGGCTCTTCCATGCCCACTTCGATTCCCAAACCACCAAATTCGCCACTGGTGTGTACCTGCAGGGCTTCAAACTCGTCCTTATCCATATAATTGGAGTGAGGATCGAGACCCGCCAACATACCGCGAACGGCATCCTGGAGTAGCTTGGCATCATCCACCGGTTCAACGTAAGCATTTTTGATGCGTTCGTACACTTCAGCAAAGAGGCGAAGCTCTTCCAATGGAAGCTGCTTAGTGGCTTCATCAGGTACCGCGGTTGTTTCAGCCGCTGCAGTAAAGGCAACACCACACAGAGATACCATCACCAGTGAACGCAGCGCGCGCTGCACTGTTTTATGCAGATTCATAGTTTGTTCCTTATAGTCCAGAAGCGGCTAGCGTCGGGTGAGCCAGCGTTTCGGATTGGTCGCCTTTCCTTTGTAACGGATCGCAAAATACAGCCCCGGTTCTGCCCGGCCACCACTAGCACCCACGGTCGCGACGGTTTCACCGGCAGACACCCAGTCACCAACTTCACGCTGTAGTGTTTCATTGTAGCCGTAAAGGGTGAGGTAATTACCACCGTGGTCAATTATCAGTACCAGACCATGTCCGCGTAACCAGTCAGAAAACACAACACGACCATGATGAGCCGCTTTAACGTCACGCCCCGTCTTCGCTGCGATCCAAATGCCATCATAACGAATATTATCCGCTACGCTACCAAAGCCCCGGCGGATCTTACCGGCCACAGGCCAGGCCAGCTTACCTTTCAACTCACGGAAATCTTTACCATCCCGGGCCAGAGCTGCTTTATCGATCGTGCGCTGAACTTGTTTCAGCACCTTCTGCATCCGCTCACGGTCCGCTTTCAAACCGGCTAAGCGCTTCTTATCAGACTTAATCTCACCCTGAATTGCAGCCAGCGTCCTGCCCCGTTCTTTGCGGCTTTTTTCCAGGTCATCCCGTTCCAGCTTCAGCTGACGGCGTTTCACCACCATCTTCTGCTCAGTGTCGGACAGTTCAGTTTCCGTATTGTTCAGCTGTTCTAGGCGGGATTTGAAGCTTTTAATCTGATTGGCCAACTCACCGTTAATAATCCCGAAGTAACGCATCATGCGTGAAATTTCTTCCGGATCTCGTTGCATCAACAACACTTGCAGCCAGGGTTGATGCCCCTGCTTGTATTGTTCTCGCAACTGTCGGCTGATGGAAACGGCGCGCTTGTTCAGCTCTTTGCGCAAATTATCACGTTTGCCTTCCAATGAACCGGCGTGTGAACCCAAGCGGGAGAGCTGCTTATCCAGTGCCCGAATTTGGCTACTGATCCGGCCAATCGACACTTCACTCTTGCGCAGCTTGCGACTGAGACTGGAGGCCTGGCCTTCACTTTTGGACAGTTGTTTCTGCAGGCTCGCGATATCTTTTTTGAGTTTGCGAATCTGAGCATCTGAGGCCTGACCATCCGCTGCAAGCGCAACAGAGGTCAGCGAAAAGAAGAGTAGCAGCGGCAGGCAGAGTTTGCGCAATAGCAACAAACTCACATCCACCACTGACTGCCGGGTCAAGTACGGCTCCATCCTGATCCCGGCCCTGCGTTACTTAGCAATGAGCAGGGAGTTGCCGGTCATCTCTGCTGGCGCGTCAACCGCCATCAGATCCAGCAAGGTAGGTGCCAGATCGCAGAGTGCGCCATCTTTCAAACTGATCTCCTCAGCCCGTGGACCGTCGTAGACCAATGCCACCGGCCAGATCGTATGAGCGGTGTGCGGCTGACCGGTTTTCGGATCAACCATCATCTCCACGTTGCCGTGGTCCGCCGTGATCAACGCTTCACCGCCCACTTCCGCCATCGCTTCCAGCACTTGGCGAATGCTGTCATCCACCGCTTCAACCGCTTTCACAGCCGCGTCAAAGACACCGGTATGACCGACCATATCGCCATTGGCAAAGTTGCAGACGATCAGGTCAAATTTGCCGCTTTTAATCGCTTCGACCAGTTTCGCGGTGACTTCCGGTGCGCTCATCTCAGGTTGAAGATCGTAGGTTGCAACATCCGGTGATGGCACCAGAATGCGCTCTTCACCCGGATACACCGCTTCCTGACCGCCATTAAAGAAGAACGTCACATGGGCGTATTTCTCAGTTTCAGCGATACGCAGCTGAGTTTTACCCATGCCCGAGAGATACTCACCCAGATCATTGGTGATCGTCAGTGGAGGATAAGCACACGCAGCATCAATGCTCGCTGCGTATTCGGTCATCATCACATAACTCGATAGCGCAGGTGTTGTTGTACGCTCAAAGCCTTCAAATTCAGCGCCTTCAACAAAGCAGCGGGTGATTTCACGGGCACGGTCCGGACGGAAGTTGGCACAGATCAGCGCGTCGCCATCTTCCACCTTCGCCAGTGCTGCGCCAGACGCATCGGTAATCACCGTCGCCTGTACAAATTCGTCATTTTCATCGCGGGCATACGCCGCCGACAGTGCGGCCTGTCCAGATTCTGCAGTCTGTGCCGCAGTACCCAGTGTCATGGCGTCGTACGCCTGCTGCACACGATCCCAGCGGTTGTCACGATCCATCGCAAAATAACGTCCAACAACCGTCGCGATACCCCCAAAGCCCAACTCATCAAATTTCGTCTGCATTTTTAGCAGCGATGGTTCGGCTGAACGTGGCGGCATATCACGCCCATCCAGAACGGCATGCAGATAGATCGCTTTTGCACCACGTTTTGCGGCCATATCGATCAGCGCAATAATGTGGTCTTCATGGCTGTGTACACCACCCGGAGACAGCAAACCCAACAGGTGCACCGCTTTACCAGCCGCAATCGCCTTATCCATGCCTTCAATGAGTACTTCGTTGTCGAAGAAATCACCATCGGCAATCGCTTTGGATATACGGGTAAAGTTCTGATACACCGTGCGGCCTGCACCAATGTTCATATGCCCCACCTCGGAGTTTCCCATCTGTCCATCAGGCAAACCCACTGCCAGACCGGACGTTGCAATACGGGAAACCGGATTGTTCGCCAGCAGCGTATCCCATACCGGGGTATTAGCCGCTTCAATCGCTGAAGACTCGGACGCTTCGATACCGAAACCATCCAGAATAATAAGAGCTTTAGGTGCGCGCGCGTTGGTCATAGTGGGTCTGTCTTTCCGCCATAAAATATAGAGTTCCGATTGCCCGCTATTCTACGCATATCAGCCTCTGAACGCGAATCACTCCCCCCTTCATTCAGAGCGATCCCTTTATAGGCAAAAGGAGCAGAAAAAACCCGGCAAATGCAGAGAATTTTGCTCTCCGTCTTATACCCGCACTGATCGCGTTGTATACTTACCGGCTTTGATTTAACGCCAGACCTAAGTGGTCATCCGAGTCGGGAAAAACAATGGAACAAGTGATCGAGTTTATTGGTAACCATGTCCTTCTGGTTTCAGCCTGGTTGCTGACACTGGTTATGTTGCTGTGGAACGAAAACCGCAAAGCGGGCAAGGCGGTCACACCGGCCATTGCGACCCAGCTGATCAACAAAGAAAGTGCTCTGATTTTGGATATCCGTCCGAAGAAAGAGTGGGACACCGGCCATATTACTGGCGCTCGCCACCTGCCTATCGTCGAACTCGATCGTCGTATGGACGAACTGAACAAGTTCAAAGAGAAGCCGATCATTGTTGTCTGCAACTTGGGCCAGACAGCAGGCAGTGCTTCTAAGAAACTGCAGGCCGGTGGCTTCAGCAACGTTGTACGCCTGTCCGGCGGTATGACAGAGTGGAAAGCCCAGTCCCTGCCGGTGGTTAAGTAAGTCATGAAAGACACGCTGATCTATACCACCGCAATCTGCCCTTTTTGCGTCCGTGCAAAAATGCTGCTGGATCATAAGGGCGTGGAATATACCGAAATTGATATTCACCGACAGCAAGGTGCTCGTCAGGAGATGATGCAACGCGCGAACCGTCACACTGTACCGCAGATTTTTGTTGGCGATACCCATGTAGGCGGCTGCGACGATCTCTTTGCACTTGAGCATCAGGGCAAACTTGATGCCCTGCTGGCCGAATAAAAGCTAATTCAAAAATTTAAGGATATTACGATGGCTGAGAACGAACAGAACCAGGCGGCTGAAGCACAGGGCCCACAGTTTGCAGTACAGCGCGTTTACCTGAAAGACGCATCTCTGGAGTCCCCAAACGCACCAGAAATCTTCACTAAAGCGTGGCAGCCAGAGATCAACCTGGACATGAATTCCCGTACACAGCAGCTTGGCGAAGGCGCGTACGAAGTTGTCCTGACGCTGACCGTGACCGTTAAAAACGAAGGCGAGACTGCATTCCTGACTGAAATCCAGCAGGCAGGCATCTTCTCCATCGCAGGCCTGGAAGAAGCTGAACTGCACCACACACTGGGTGCATTCTGCCCGAACATCCTGTTCCCGTATGCACGCGAAGCGATCGACAACATGGTCACCAAAGCAAGCTTCCCACCACTGATGCTGGCTCCGGTTAACTTCGATGCACTGTACGCACAGCAGCTGGCTCAGCAGCAGTCGCAGACAGAAGGCGCAAGCCACTGATCAGCATGACCGATCACGCATAAAAAAGCCGGAGCATCTGCTCCGGCTTTTTTATATCTGAATTCAAGCAATCACTTTCCTGAGTGAACTGAAACGGCACCTTTCTCATCCGTGCCATCCGCCACCTGACTTTCCGGCTGAGCTTTGACCCGCACCCAACGCACCAGGTCCACCCACATGCGACTGATATCACCTGCCGAAGGCATAATGCCCGCATAAGGCAACTCGATTGTCATTACCGGTACATTTTTCACATACCAGCCATAGTTACCTAAAGACCCCGGATAGGTTCCTAAATGGCGCAGATACAGCGGACCCAATTTCTCGGGCGGCTGCTTGTCCCCATCAAAATCCAGAATTCCGTGAGGAGCATGCACCGATACAATCACGGTAGGTTTGTACTCGTCGATCAATGTATGAATCACTTTACTTTCTGGCTCACTGAGCGGCTTCTCGCCCGGATAGTAGCGCTTACGCTTGCTCGCTTCCTGTTGCCAGTATTCCAGCGGAGTCAGCTTTGCCGCTGCCGGAATGAAGTTCCGATTGAGATCTACATTATTGGCATTCACGCGGGTCGCCGGGCGACGCAGCAAACCATCAGGATTAGCCAACGGCAGGAAGTGCCAGTCGAACGAACCGCTGTGATGCTGATTCAGCGTATTCAGCCACTTGAATGTCACACTGACACTGGATAGCTCATCACCGTGGATACCACCAATAAACAAGATACGGACCGGATTCTTCACACCCGGTTTGGCCGCATAGTGTGCTTCCAGAATAGGCTGGTTGCTGGCGGAATAGAATCGAGGCTGGTAGAACTGGATATTCGAGCACTCCTTATAGGAAACACTCGCCAGCCGGTCACTGATTTTTTTACACATCTGTGCCACTTCATCGGACGTTTCGGTCTGAGCCGCAGCTTGAACCTGTGTACCGATCAGCAACAACGCGAGAAGGGAAACAATCACCCGCATCTTATTACCTGTTATTAAGTCAATCAAAGCGCGCTGACAACGCAGCCTCAGCTGCGCTCGCCACGCGCCATTCGCAACAGTTTCTCTGCCGCCCCGGTCGCCAGCACCGATTCAATCTCCGCTGCTTGCATGGGCACAATACTGAGCATTGCGTTTGCCGGCACTTGCCTGAAATCAGCCAACTGCTGCAACGTATCCACCAGCACAACACAGGGCAACACCTGCTGCTGAAGTGCCAATATATTGATACGCTGAGTCTCACCAGACTGAAAGAGAATCCGTCCGCCGAGGTGATCAATTGCCGCAAGGCAGCTTGGCGACGACATTAAAGGGTCGAACTGGGTGAGGATTATAGCATCCTGCTTCATGATTTTAGGTTCATTCTATTCATGTTAAGCGTTAGTATCGCAGTCCATGCTTCATCATGACAAGGGCTCCGTGTCTCCTATGCAACCGTGGCAAAATGAATCGATCATTCAGTTATCCCAGATCATTATTCAGAGCTTTCATGAGCGTCTGGGCAATCCGCTGAGCAACCTGCCTGACTCAGCAACACAGCAGCAGCTAGCTCAAGCATTGTACGAAGCTCCTTATGTGGTACTGGCCCATGATGGCGCGGCCGATCCTTGCTTTACCTACGCAAACTTAGCCGCACAGCGCTTATGGGAGCTTGAGTGGGATGAGTTTATTGGCATGCCGTCACGTTATTCGGCCGAACCGGACCTGCGAGAAGTACGCGCGGCGATGCTGGAACGCGTTCAACGGGACGGCTACATTGATGACTACCGCGGCATCCGTATCAGCAAAACGGGACGGCGCTTTGAGCTGGGCAAAACGATTGTCTGGAATTTACAGGTCCCCACAGGGGATTACTGTGGTCAGGCGGCGACCTTCAGTGAATGGACGCCACTATAATCAACCACAGAGATGTTGATTTACTGACCGCCAGCAAAACCTAACTGCCGCCATGCTTCGTACACCACGATAGCACAAGCATTCGATAAGTTAAGACTGCGACTTTCTTCCTTCATCGGCAAACGTAGCAGCGTCTCCTGCGGCAGTGACTCCCGCACCTCGGGTGGCAAACCTCGCGTCTCCGGACCAAACAACAGCACATCACCCGGCACGAACTGAGCATCACAGTAATTACCTGTACCTTTGGTCGTCAGCGCCCAGACATTCTTCGGCTGAATCACCTCCAGCGCGGCATCCAGATCTTTATGCACTTGAACGGCCGCGAACTCATGATAATCCAGCCCTGCACGACGCAGCTTTTTGTCATCAAAATCAAAACCCAACGGCTCTACGAGATGAAGCTGAAACCCGGTATTCGCGCACAAGCGAATAATATTGCCGGTATTTGGCGGAATTTCAGGTTCGAAGAGAACAACATGCAACATAAACACACCCGTAGCAGCGATCGGCAAAATAGGATAAAACGTGGCGGGAGTGTAAGACAGGGACTGCTGCGGTTCAACAGCCCCTTAAAGCAGAACGATCAGATGATCACTCAGGGTCTGCGCTCCCGGTCTCCACGTCCATATCCAACTCTTTGATCTTACGGGTCAGAGTATTGCGCCCCCAACCCAACAAATTGGCCGCATCGCGGCGACGTCCGGCCGTATGTTTAAGTGCGGTCTCAATCATAATCCGCTCAAATGTCGGCACCGCCTCATCCAGCAAGCTACTCTGCCCCAACGACAGCTGCTGATCAGCCCAGTTACGCAAAGCCCCCTGCCAGTTATTACTGGTCACTGTCTGGCCTGCTTCAGATTCCAACAGCTCAGGTGGCAGATCAGAAACCAGCACCTCCCGGCCGGAGGCCATCACCGTCAACCAGCGACAGGTGTTCTCCAGTTGACGTACGTTACCGGCCCAGGATAAACCACATATATAGGTCTCCGCTTCAGCACTCAGAATCTTGGGCTCAACCCCCAACTCTTCCGCTGAACTTGTCAGAAAGTGCCGCGCCAGACGCGGAATATCCTCACGCCGCTCAGACAACGTAGGCAGGTGGATACGTATCACGTTGAGACGATGGAACAGATCTTCACGGAACCGCCCTTCCTGAACCAGCTGTTCCAGATTCTGATGGGTCGCTGCAATAATACGCACATCAACTTTTACCGGGGTGTGGCCACCCACCCGATAGAATTCGCTGTCCGCCAGCACGCGCAGCAATCGTGTCTGCGCATCGGCGGGCATGTCGCCAATCTCATCAAGAAACAACGTGCCACCATCCGCCTGCTCAAAACGGCCACGCCGCGCAGCAGCTGCCCCTGTAAACGCACCTTTTTCATGACCAAAAAGTTCTGACTCGATCAGGTCATGAGGGATCGCGGCCATATTCAGCGGTATAAACGACCGCTCGCGACGCGGACTGTGCTTATGTAATGCGTGGGCAACCAACTCTTTGCCAGTTCCCGATTCACCATTAATCAACACGGTGATATTGGATTGCGATAAACGTCCTATTGCGCGAAACACCTCCTGCATGGCCGGGGCCTCACCAATAATCTCAGTCCCCGCGTCCGCGACCTGCTCCTCAACTTGTTTCTGCTGCTCGATCGCATGCTCCAGCGCTCGCTTAGCCAGCGCAACCGCCTCGTCAACATCAAACGGTTTTGGCAAATACTCAAACGCCCCTCCTTTATAGGAGGCAACCGCAGAATCCAGATCGGAATGTGCCGTCATAATGATGATCGGGATCTGAGGAAATCGCTCCTGAATATGATTGAGCAATTCCAGACCATCAGTCCCCGGCATCCGGATATCACTGATGATGGCATCCGGCACTTGCGTTTCCAGCGCTTGGATCAACACATCTGCACTGTCAAACACGGTGTTATTGACACCTTCAGCGGTCAGGGCTTTCTCCAGTACCCAACGAATTGAGCGGTCGTCGTCAACGACCCAGACATTACCTGACAGACTCATGGTTCAGCTCCAAAGGGATAAATAGTTCAAATAGGGTTCTTCCCGGCCGGGTATCACACTCAATCAGACCATGGTGTTGATTGAGGATCGACTGAGCAATCGATAACCCCAAACCTGTTCCATCCGCGCGCCCGCTAATCATCGGATAGAAAATCTGACTCAGCAGCTCTTCAGGAATACCCGGGCCGTTGTCTTCGATGCGCACACAGCACACCAAACGATGTTTCTCCGTGCCTAATGTAATCTGACGCATAGTACGGGTATGCAGTTTGATAGACGGATTCTGTGTATGACTTGTCTGCAACGCCTGCATACTATTGCGCACAATATTGAGCACCGCCTGAATCAACTGTTCAGCATCACCTCGGAATTCAGGGATACTGGGGTCATAGTCGCGGATTAACTCAACACTACCGCCACTTTCCGCTGCCACCAAGCTGCACACCCGCTCAAGAATCGCGTGAATATTAACGTCGTTGATATCCGGCAATTTTCTCGGCCCCAACATACGATCGACCAAATTCCGTAAACGGTCAGCTTCTTCAATAATGACCTGGGTGTAGTCATGCAGTGATATATCGTCCAGCTCACGCTCAAGTAGTTGCGCCGCACCTCGCAGACCACCCAGCGGATTCTTAATCTCATGCGCCAGACCACGTACTAACATCTGCGCACTCGCGTGACGGGTCAACAGCTCTTCTTCACGCTCAATACGGATCAACCGGTCACGGGCTTCGATTTCCAACAGCAACCAGTTTTCCTGCTGCATCGGCAACGGGTTCACCGTGTAATCCACCGTCAACATCTGTTCTGACTGGTTTCTCAACTTAGCTTCACGCCGGGTAAAAGGATGACCACTGCGTAACGAGTGACGCAAGCCTTCAACCTGATCCGCATCCGTGCCAAACCACTCTGCAATATCCCTTCGGCTCAATTGACGCGCGCTCGCCGCCAACAACATTTCTGCAGCCGGATTCATGTACTGGATAAACAACTGGTTATCCAGCAACACAACGGCGGTCCCCAGATTCTCCAGTATCTTTTTATACATATCATTTACGAGCATTGGCTTTCCGTCTCTCCACGCCAAGGTTCTGTCCCCTGTGTGCTTATAGACAATCGGATTGTTAAGAAAATGCAAAAACCAAACCAGCTTTGCCATTTCTACACAGGAATATGCAAAACATTCTCAAAGTGCCCTCTAAGCGCACTTAAGATGCCCCGAACAGCAGCAACGCTTTCTAACAACTGAAAACACACAGACCTCTTATGCACCATTTTAGTGCATAAGAGGTTTTTTGCCCTAAATTTCAGCACCCACCTCCCGCCAGTCGGTAAATGACAGGCATAAAAAAAGCCTCCCGAAGGAGGCTTTTTTAACTCAGAGAGTTCAAACCTTATACAGAGTAGTACAGGTCGAATTCTACTGGGTGAGTCGTCATGTTCACTTTCTCAACTTCTTCACGCTTCAGTTCAATGAACGCGTCCAGCATGTCGTCAGTGAATACTCCACCTTTAGTCAGGAACTCACGGTCGTTTTCCAGTGCTTCCAGAGCTTCTTCCAGGGACGCAGCAACCTGTGGGATCTCTGCAGCTTCTTCAGCTGGCAGGTCGTACAGGTCTTTATCAGCAGCATCGCCAGGGTGGATCTTGTTCTGAACACCGTCCAGACCCGCCATCATCAGTGCTGCGAAGCACAGGTATGGGTTAGCAGATGGATCCGGGAAACGTGCTTCTACACGACGTGCTTTCGGGTTAGTCACGTATGGGATACGGATAGACGCAGAACGGTTACGCGCAGAGTACGCCAGCATTACTGGTGCTTCAAAACCTGGTACCAGACGCTTGTAAGCGTTAGTAGAGGAGTTGGTCAGCGCGTTCAGTGCTTTCGCGTGCTTGATGATACCGCCGATGTAATGCAGAGACATTTCGCTCATGCCTGCATACGCATCGCCCGCGAACAGGTTAACACCGTCTTTAGACAGGGACATGTGAACGTGCATACCGGAACCGTTGTCACCTACCAGCGGCTTAGGCATGAAGGTAGCCGTTTTGCCGTAAGCGTGCGCAACGTTGTGTACGCAGTACTTCAGTACCTGTACTTCGTCTGCCTTGTTAGTCAGAGTGTTAGGACCCACACCGATCTCACACTGACCAGCAGTTGCTACTTCGTGGTGGTGTACTTCGATATGCAGATCCATCGCTTCCATCGCGTCACACATAGCGGCACGCAGGTCATGCAGGGAATCGATTGGTGGTACTGGGAAGTAACCGCCTTTAACGCGAGGACGGTGACCGGTGTTACCACCTTCAATCTTGTGACTGGAAGCCCAAGATGCTTCTTCGGACTCAATGGAGTAACCGCAACCACTGATGTCTGCGTGCCATTTAACAGCATCAAAGACAAAAAACTCTGGCTCAGGACCAAACATCGCGGTATCAGCAATACCGGTAGACTTCAGGTATTCTTCCGCACGTTTAGCAACAGAACGTGGATCACGCTCGTAACCCTGACCCGTTGCAGGCTCAACGATGTCACAACGAACGATAACAGTCGTTGCTTCAGCAAATGGATCCAGCACAGATGCGCTATCATCAGGCATCAGGATCATGTCGGAGTCGTTGATACCTTTCCAACCACCGATGGAAGAACCATCGAACATTTTGCCTTCTTCGAAGAAGTCATCACCCATGTCGGAAACAGGGATAGTTACGTGCTGCTCTTTACCGTGGGAATCGGTGAAGCGCATATCGATCCATCGTGCTTCGCTTTCTTTGATCAGATTCAGAGTCTTCTCTGACATTTGGCTTTCTCCACTTAATGAAATTGCCAGACTCGCAGTATGCAGTGCTGAACGCGTATTTTTCACTTGCCCATTCAAAAAGCAAGGACCGTGCCAACAACAACTTTGCTCGTAAGTGCTTATTTTTGGGACATTCCAGACCAGCGCCCCGATGAGAGCCGCACCAAAATAATGCAACGCAAACATATTGCGCACCAAATCAGTGCATGCCGCTGGATTTAGCGGTATATCTCCGCTTTAGTAGCGACGTAATAATACTCCAACCACCTTCAAAGTGCTTCTTTTTGAACCATCGATATCGACTTTTGTTCATCTGTATCAAGGGATGCCCGTTCACAATCTGAACACTTAATCAGGATTAGCACGTGCGATATAAGGTTCTGTCACCACAATCCATGTATAATGCGCGCACAATGAACACCCGGTAAGACTTTGTCCTGCCGGGTTCGTTTTTCTGATGGGTACATCTACGTGTACAAATTTCACTCCATTACCCGGTTGAATACTTAAAATGTCATCTAGCATTAACAACTTACGTAACATTGCGATCATCGCTCACGTTGACCACGGTAAAACCACCCTGGTCGATAAGCTACTCTCCCAGTCCGGTACTCTGGGACGCCGCGATGAAGGCACCGAGCGTATCATGGACTCCAACGATCAGGAGAAAGAGCGCGGCATCACCATTCTGGCAAAAAATACTGCCATTAAATGGAACGATTACCGCATCAACATCGTGGACACACCGGGACACGCCGATTTTGGTGGTGAAGTAGAACGCGTACTGTCCATGGTTGATTGTGTCTGCCTGCTGGTTGACGCTGTAGATGGCCCGATGCCACAAACTCGCTTCGTTACCCAGAAAGCATTCGATCAGGGCCTGCGTCCGATCGTTGTAGTCAACAAAGTTGACCGTCCGGGTGCACGTCCTGACTATGTTATCGATCAGGTATTCGACCTGTTCGACAGCCTGGGCGCAACTGAAGACCAGCTGGACTTCCCTATCGTTTACGCATCTGCACTGAACGGTATTGCCGGCCCAGAACCCGATCAGCTGGCAGAAGATATGACGCCGCTGTTCGAAGCAATCGTTGAACACGTAGAAGCACCAAAAGTCGATACAGATGGTCCTCTGCAGATGCAGATCTCCGCGCTGGACTACAACAGCTATATGGGTGTTATCGGTGTAGGCCGAGTGACCCGCGGTACTGTTAAGACTAATACTCAGGTTAAAGTGATCGACCGTGAAGGCAAAGTTCGCTCCGGCCGTGTACTGAAAATCATGGGTTACCACGGTCTGGAACGCGTTGAAGTTGAACAGGCGCAGGCCGGTGACATCATCTGTATCACCGGTATCGATGAGCTGAACATTTCCGACACGATCTGTGACCCGGAATCAGTAGAAGCGCTGCCAGCACTGAGCGTTGATGAGCCAACCGTTTCCATGACCTTCCAGGTTAACGATTCTCCATTTGCGGGTCTGGACGGCAAGTTCGTCACCAGCCGTAACATCAAAGACCGTCTGGAACGCGAACTGATCCACAACGTAGCATTGCGCGTTGAGGAAGGCGACAGCCCTGAGAAATTCAAAGTATCCGGTCGTGGTGAGCTTCACCTGTCCGTACTGATCGAAACCATGCGTCGCGAAGGCTTCGAGCTGGGTGTTTCCCGTCCTGAAGTTATCCAGAAAGAGATCGACGGCGAGATTCAGGAGCCATACGAGCAGGTCATGATCGATGTTGAAGATCAGCACCAGGGTTCTGTGATCGAAGAGCTGGGCAAACGCAAAGGCGACATGACCAACATGGAAGTGGACGGTAAAGGTCGTGTACGTCTGACCTTCATGATCCCTTCCCGTGGTCTGATCGGTTTCCGTTCCCTGTTCCTGACTATGACTTCCGGTACCGGCATCATGACATCCATCTTCGATCACTACGGCCCAGTGAAAGAAGGTGAAGTAGCCAGCCGTAACAACGGCGTACTGGTATCCATGGTCACCGGTAAAGCACTGGGTTACTCCCTGTGGAACCTGCAGGAACGTGGTCGTCTGTGCATCGAGCCAAACATTGATGTCTACGAAGGCATGCTGCTGGGTATCC
>JAGSHA010000129.1 GCA_023954795.1 Oceanospirillaceae bacterium
CGTGAAGCGGATACCATTATGCCGGGCTTTACACATCTGCAGACGGCACAGCCGGTGACCTTTGGTCATCACCTGCTGGCATGGTTCGAGATGCTGAGCCGCGACTACGGCCGTTTTGTTGATTGCCGTGAGCGTACCAATATCATGCCATTGGGTGCTGCGGCACTGGCGGGC
Source organism: Oceanospirillaceae bacterium (assembly GCA_023954795.1). Taxonomy (GTDB): domain Bacteria; phylum Pseudomonadota; class Gammaproteobacteria; order Pseudomonadales; family Balneatricaceae; genus Pontibacterium. The sequence continues at coordinate 175 of JAGSHA010000129.1, forward strand.
ACAACCTACCCGATCGAACGTGATATGACCTGCGAGCTGCTGGGCTTTAGTGCACCGGCTGAAAACTCACTGGATGCCGTATCGGATCGTGATTTCGCCATTGAATTCTGTGCAGCGTCCAGCATCCTGCTGATGCACATGACGCGTATGTCTGAAGAGCTGGTGTTGTGGACCTCTGCCCAGTTTAACTTTATCAACCTGCCGGATCGCTTCTGCACAGGCTCTTCTATTATGCCGCAGAAGAAAAACCCGGACGTGCCTGAGTTGGTACGTGGTAAATCGGGTCGTGTATACGGTCACCTGATGAGTCTGTTGACGTTGATGAAGTCTCAGCCGCTGGCGTACAACAAGGACAATCAGGAAGATAAAGAGCCGTTGTTCGATGCGATCGATACGGTAAAAGGTTGCCTGCGGGCATTCGCGGATATGATTCCTGCACTGGAGCCGAAGAAAGAGAGCATGCGTGAAGCGGCGCTGCGTGGTTTCTCTACCGCCACCGACCTGGCCGATTACCTGGTACGTAAAGGTGTGGCGTTCCGTGATGCGCACGAAATTGTCGGTAAGTCTGTGGCATACGGTATTGAACAGAATAAAGATCTGGGCGAGATGACGTTAGACGAACTGGCGCAGTTCTCTGATGTGATCACTGCGGATGTCTTTGATGTGCTGACGCTGGAAGGTTCTGTTGCCGCGCGTGATCACATCGGCGGTACAGCACCGAACCAGGTGCGTGCTGCAGTTGCACGCGGTGAGAAGAAACTGGCTGAGCGTCAGGCTTAATCACGACCGGATTCATCTGAACGGGGTAGCCATCGGTTACCCCGCTTTTGTTTGTACGTAGTTCTCCCCAGTATTCTCCTCTGCATCCTTCTGCTAGCCTTAGCACATTGCTATCTCTCTGTTTTGCAGGAGCTTTTCGTCTATGTCGAATCCTCAGTCTGAAGCCGCGGCCATTTTTGCAGCCTATCCGCGCTGGCGCCTGATTAATGAACCGATCTCCGTTGACCCTATGGATGGATTGCAACGTGATACCGCGTTGTTAAAAGAGGTGGCGACAGGTAAGCGAGGGGCGACTGCCCGCATCTGGGAAAATCCTCAAAGTCTGGTGGTGACCCGTCGCGAAACCCGCTTTCCGAGCTTTAAAGACGCACAGGCGCAGCTGGGTCAAGAAGGCTGGCCGGTGCTGGTGCGCGAAAGCGGGGGGACCGCCGTGCCACACGAGCCGGGCATTATTCACTTCAGCCTGATGTTCCGGCAGGAGAAGTTATTTCAGTTCAGTATGGATGCTGTATATGAAGCCTTGTGCGAACCGTTGCAGATGGCACTGGCGTCACTTGGCCTGAAACCCGGCTATGGCGAGGTCAAAGGCTCTTATTGTGATGGCAAATACAATCTGGTGGTGGATGGTCTGAAGATCACCGGGACCGCGCAGCGCATCATCGGTGCAAAAAAATCGGACGATGGCGTGCAGCGCTCTGCTGTTATGGCCCAATCCATGTTGATGGTGGAAAGTGACCCGGTCGCCGGTACCGATGTGGTGAACCGCTTCTATCAATTGGCGGGCAGTGAGCGGGTTTTCGATCCGGCCGTATCCACCAGTGTGCAACATCGGATGGCTGAACGGGCTGCCGATCTGGCCCCCGGCGAGCTGACCTTGCTGGTGCGTGAACGCTTAGCCGAAGCGTTTACTCAGCTTGCCGAGCGCGGCTGATCGGGTTGCTTAAACAGTCCGGCTAAAATATTGATGGCTTCGATGGGGAGCGCGTCTTTGCGGTGAATCAGCATGATATTCATGGCTGACTCTGTGGCGTTGAGACTTTCCAGCTGCAGTGAGTGTTCATAGCGATTCTGGGTCACCATTTCACGGCTGATGACGGTGTAACCCAGGCCGGCTGCGACACAACCCAGCAAGCCATCCACGGTACTCATGACCATCGTCTCTTCGTTACTGCGCCCCGTTTTACGTTGCCAGGCCAACGCACGCTCACGGTAGGCGCAGCCATCGCCACGTATAATTAACGTGGGCTCCCCCGCCTGTTCTTTCGATGTCACTACGACCATCTCTTCCTGTACCGCAGGAATAACATTCAATTCTCCGTGTTCAACCTGCCCACCGACAAAAGCGCAGTCCAGCTGATGGTCCAATACGGCGGTGATCAGCTCGGCGCTGGTCGCGGAGTGGACTTTGGGAATGATGTTGGAGTAATCCCGTCGTAATGCTTGCAGGGCCGCCGGTAGGTGCACTGCTGCGAAAGGTTCTGGGCTGCCAATATGCAGTTCATAGTTATCGGCCGCCAGGTGGACCGCGGCCGTCGCTTGCCGCTCAAGCTGTAGCATCTGGTTGGCGTAGTTGTAGAGAATTTCCCCGCTTTGGGTGAGCTCCAGTTTGCGACCGCGACGCACAAACAGGGCGGCATCTAACTCCTCTTCCAGTCGCTGAATGCGAGTGGTGATGTTGGATTGCACCGTGTGGAGCTTGAGTGACGCAGCTTTTATACCACCTTCTTCTACAACGGCTTTCAGTGTGCGCAGAGCGAGCAGTTCCATAGGCAGGTCCGGGGCTTGTTATTGCTTAGTTCTAAAATAGAGAACGTTTGGTTCTTTATAATTCGTTTGTGGAGAGATTTAAAGCGGTCTAGGCTCAATCTTCTACGTATAACAATAAATGAGACTCCACTTATGTCATCGGGTGCTGAACGTTATAAGGTGTTGGCCGCAGGTGTGCTTTGCATGGTCGTTACGATCGGTATCGCACGATTTTCCTATACCTCGCTGTTACCGATCATGCAGGCAGAAACCTGGCTAGACGACGCAGCAGGCGGTTGGCTGGCCGCCATTAACTACATGGGGTACATGGCGGGAGCATTGTTGGCGGCGTCTGTCAGTGATCTGCGCACCAAAGACCGGCTGTATCGCTTGTACCTGGTGTTGGCGGTGGTGACTACCTTTGCGATGGCGTTCACCGACAATATGATTGTGTGGGCGGTGTTGCGCTTTATCTCGGGACTCAGTAGTTCCGGTGGTATGTTGATCGCCTCTGGGCTGATTCTGAACTGGCTGATTCGTCACCACTATCGCGGTGAGCTGGGTATCCATTTTGCAGGGGCTGGAGTGGGTATCATTTTTGCGTCGGCGGTGGTTGAACTGTTGGTGTATCTGGCTCAGAGCTGGGATCTGCAGTGGATCTGGTTTGCTGTGTTCGCTTTGCTGTTGAGTATTCCAGCATGGCTTTGGATGCCAAAACCGGATATTCGTCCTGTCACTGTATCCGGGGCTAAGCTGATCGATCAGCCGCCCAGTCAATTGTTTATGGCGATTATGCTGGTTGCCTATTTCTGTGCCGGTTATGGCTATGTCATCAGCGCGACCTTTATTGTGGATATTGTCGAAGGGCAGGCAGCGCTTAAGGGAATGGGGCAGTGGGTCTTTATGCTGATCGGACTGGCGGTGATGCCTGCGGCCATTATTTGGGACCGGATTGCCCGGGCGGTGGGGTATCTGCGGGCGCTGATGATGGCGTATGGCATACAGATTATTGGTATTGTTCTGCCGGCATTAACGGATTCCCTACTGGGAGTAGTACTGAGCGCGTTGTTTTATGGCGGCACCTTTATCGGCTGTGTGAGTTTGGTGCTGACGATGGCAGGACGTTTCTATCCAACCAAACCGGCAAAACTGATGGGTAAAATGACGCTAGCTTACGGTGTGGCGCAAATAGTGGCACCGGCGCTGACCGGAATGCTGGCACGGGAAAATGGTAACTACGACTTGGGGCTGTTTCTGGCTGGGGGCTTTGTCGCACTGGGGACGGTGCTGATTATCGTGCTGATACAGTTGGAGAAAAAAGAGCAGCGTCAGGTACAGGAAGCGGTGTAGATGTTCGCATGCCTACATGCATAGCACTGTGCTAAGCGGCGTAGGTTAGTTGTAAAAAACCGCACTGAGGCTGGGCCTGAGTGCGGTTTTTTTATGTCATGACACGCTGATAAATCAGTTGTTCAGAGTAATATCCACCATCAGATCGCTGGCGATATCTTCCAGTGCGTCCTGCAGGTCGTCCAGATCGGTGTCTGCAGCGGCCGACAGGTCTGCGCTGGCTTTAAAGAGCAGCTCTGCAGACATGGAGCCGGATGTCAGCTCGGTGCTCAGGCGTTCGACGTTGATATGACGTTTTGCCAGTGCCTGAGAGATCTCGCGCACGATGCCCGGTTTGTCGTGACCCACCAGTTCCAGCGTAAAGCTCTGGCCTGCAGCAGCGTCGGCTTCCGCGGAACGTTCGGTAACAATTTTCAAGCCCTGGGCTTCGAGCGCGGTCAGTGCTGCGGTCAGTGCTTCGGCTTTATCAGCGGGTACTTCTGTAATCAAAATGCCAGCAAATTTGCCAGCCAGACGGGACATGCCAGACTCCAGCCAATTGCCCTGATGATCGGCAATGGTCTGTGCTAGTAGTTCAACCAGACCCGGTTTATCCGGACCGATGACGGTAAGAACCAGAGATGTCATCATGAGAATACTCCTGTGTATTTTCGGCCGTTGTCCCCACTGGCCTTTTCTTGTTAGTTACCTTAAGCACTATAACACTCCCGCGCTGCAACAGAAGTGTCAGACCGAAATTTCGCACATGGATGCGCAGCCATCGTTCTGATATGGATTGGCGCTTATGCTGCTAGTGCGGGCAGGCTTTATACGTCTGTGCGTGCTTGGTGAATACTCAGGTGTTGTCTTTGATTGAAACAGTGACCGTCTTGGGTGGCTATCTGTGCGCACTGTGTTGAGTGATGTCGCGCGTCACCGTGAACCTTTATTTGCATTCTGGCTGTCGGTCGGGTCGCACATGATGTAAGTAGTCATCATTGCCCGCTCAATGCTGATGTTTGTCATTACTTTGTCGATTGTGTCGGTAATTCCTTTGAACTTTTCGATATGGCGGTGTCACAAAGTTGTTATTTACGGACATGATCGAAGCAGTTGTTAAACTTTATGCGGATCTGGTCGATATAATTCTTGAATCTCAGGAAAAGGGCTTGCTTATTCTCGTCGTTCGGGGAAAATGCTGCCTTTGTCGTATCCTATGATCGAAACATACGTTTGACTGCATAACCGGAAAGTAGAGACAGATGAAGAAAGGTCCAGATTTAGTTGCGGTACTTGTGTTGTTTTTTGTTGTCGGCACGTTAATGACCGGCATTTCCCATGCAGATTTTGATGTACCTTCAATCGTAGGAAGTGTTGCTGGCAACTAAGGCCAGCAACATTGTTGAATCGCGGGCACTTATCAATCGAGATAAGATGCCTGATCGCTGATGATCCCGGCCAGTGGAATATCCCAATTTTCCACCGGTAGGCGATCTACGCGCTGTAATTCATGAGCCAGTCCAATGAGTTTTGGGCCCGGAATGCTTTGTCTCCGGCTTTTAAAACTGAAGGTCCGGTCATAATACCCGCCTCCCATTCCCATCCGGTTCCCATCGGCATCAAAGGCCACCAGAGGAAGCAGCACCAGATCTAATGCCCAAGGTGGGCGGCGTGGTGCTTTGATAATCGGCGGTTCTTCAATTTTATAGATATTTCGCACGAGTTTTGTCTGGCGGTCGAAAGGTACAAACCAGAGGCGGTTGTGCAAAATGGGGTGGAGTACCGGCAAGTAGGTTTTTTTACCCATCTTCCAGCAAGACTCTAATAAAGGGCGTGGATCTATTTCACCGTCATTGGGCAGGTACAGGGCCACATGACGCGCGCGAATAAACTCAGGGCGTCGACAGAGTTGTGCATGCAGGCGTTTGGCTGCGCGCAACTGCTCGGTGCGGGTTAAAGCGCGACGTTTGCGACGGATATCTTGACGGAGTTGCTGACGTGGATTCATAAGGTGTGGTGAAGAGGCTCCCCGGGGTGCCGGTGTGGTACTGGCCCTGAACCCGAAGGTTCAAGGTGGCGGTTTCAGAAACATATTAGGCTTTCCGTAAAACGGACATGCACATCAATGCTTGCGTGAAACCTCCGGAGGTGTGCTTATCGGCTCGAGGGACGTTACCAGCTGTCGAACACCTCAGGGAGTTAATCACATTATACTCGTCTCAATGTGGAAGTCAGGTCTTGAAATAAAACTTTGTTATGCTAGGCAGTAGTTATAACTGCTTGTATTTCGGTGATTTTTTGCTCAATTGAAAAGTTTTCAATCAATTGTGTTTTCTGGCTCTTTAGTCTCATGGCTCAGGGCGTTATCAATACGCAGGCAGAGCTGCTCAACATTATCCTTGAGTGCTTGTTCGTGCGACCCGCGTTCTTTTATCAGCTCGTGAGTGATGTTCAGGGCTGCCATCACCGCAATGCGTTCGAGGCCAATCAGCTTTCCGTTATGGCGGATCTCCGCCATTTTATCGTCCAGATACTGCGCTGCCGCCTCTAGCTCGGCGCGCGCTTCTGGCGGACAGTTAATGCTGTACTCTTTTTCCAGCAGTCTGATCGAAACAGTTTTTAGATCCTGGCTCATGCACTTTGCTCCAAAGCTTTCAGGCGCTGAATCATGGCTTCAACTTTATGGCGGGTCTGATCGTTTAGCTGGATCATCTGTAAACGTTCCTGTTTCAGCTCGTGTTCTTGCTGACGCAGTCGTTTGTTGTCCTGTTCCAGTTGATCACAGTATGCCAGAAGTTGATCTACTTTCTGTTCCAGTATAGTTAAATGCTGTTCGCTCATTTTATTTTCCAGACTGCTGAACTGTCGGACTATAAAGACCCCCCGCCAGAGGGTCAATGCCGGTCCGTGGCTCCTGTGTCGGGGAAGTGCTAGGATTAGCACTATATCTTTTATTGCCCGCCCTGCGGGTCCATTTCAATCTTGGTTTTAAGTCCACATTCATGTCATCCGAATCTTATGCACAACCGGAACTGCCGGATTTTGATCTGATCGCTAATCTGATGGTTGCCGAAGGCGTTCATGTTGTCTCGCCGTCTGAGCTGCACGGCCTAATGAGTGGCCACGTATCGGCGGGCGCCCGTCTGGAACCTGCAGTGCTTTTGCAAAGCGCTTGCGATCTGATGGATATCACCGCATTTAAGCATGAAAACAGTAAAGTGTTGCTGCTCGATATGTATCAGCAGACATTGTTGATGCTGGAAGCACCTGAGCTGATCTTTGAGCTGAGTGTGCCCGATGAAGAGCAAAGCCTGGCCCAGCGTGCAGAAGGGTTGGGACAGTGGTGTCAGGGTTTTCTGAGTGGTTTTGGTCTCTACGGTAAACATACTGACAAATCACTGTCGAAAGAAGCCAAAGAAGCACTGGCCGATCTGAACCAGATTGCGCAGATTGTTGCAGGCGTTGACGATGATGACGGTAGTGAAAACGATCTGATGGAAGTGGAAGAGTACGTCCGTATGGTGGTGCTGATGTTGTTTGCCGAGTGCAATAAAGCGGAGCCGCCTGCTAACAATAGCCCCCAGAAAACAGTGCACTGATTATGAAAAGCCTGCTTGCTCAGTCCGTATTTTCTGAACGCCGTGCGCGCCTGATGGCGCAGATGCAGCCGCACAGTATTGCGATAGTGCCCTCTGCTCAGATGGCACCCCGTAACCGTGATGTGGATTATGCCTTCCGTCAGGATAGTGACTTCTATTACCTGACGGGCTTTGACGAGCCGGATGCGGTATTGGTACTGATCCCTGGTCGTGAATCAGGTGAATGCGTGGTGTTCTGTCAGGATCGTGATCCTGAGATGGAGATCTGGCACGGTTACCGTGCCGGCCCCGAAGGACTGAAGAGCGAGTATGGTGCCGATCAGGCGCACCCCATTGGGCTGATCGATGATCAGATGCCGGGTTTGCTGGACGGTTGTGACCGCATCTATTACGCCATTGGCTGTGACGATGCGCTTGATGCTCAGGTGCGCGGTTGGCTCAACGCTATCCGTGCGCAGGCGCGTCAGGGTGCCGTGCCACCGACTGAAATGGTGATGCTGGATC
>JAGSHA010000377.1 GCA_023954795.1 Oceanospirillaceae bacterium
CGCGGTATCTGTTGATACCGCGTCGAGAGTATGTTGCCCACGCCTTAGCTGCATGTATTCTTATGCTGAGAGGCGATTAACCCGCAAGTTCGATCGGCGGGAAGTATTTCTTCTGAACTGGAATGGAGCTCTCGCCTGCGCAGACATCGCGGATCGCGTCTTCGAGAATATCGATACCTTTGGCGAGGTTGTCGATATCGATAATCAGAGGGCAGAGCAGCTTAACCACGTGATCATCTGCACCACTGGTTTCGATAATCAGGCCATTCTGGAAGGCTTTCTTGGTGATCTTGCCGGCCAGTTCACCATTCACGCAGTTGATGCCCTGGAACATGCCGCGACCACGGGTAGTGAAGTTGCCGTTACCGTATTTCTCGACGATATCTTCAAGACGCTCAGACACATAACGGCCTTTGCTCATGATCTCGTTGGAGAATTTGTTATCCGACCAGTAGTGATCAATCGCAGCCTTAGCGGTTACAAATGCAAAGTTGTTACCACGGAAAGTACCGTTGTGCTCACCCGGTTTCCACTGGTCCAGTTCCGGCTTGAACAATACAACCGCAAACGGCAGACCGTAGCCGCCCAGTGACTTAGACAGCGTGACGATGTCTGGCTTGATACCCGCCTGTTCAAAGCTGAAGTAGGTGCCGGTACGACCGCAGCCTGCCTGGATATCATCAACAATCAGCAGGACTTCGTGTTTTTTGCACACGTTGTCGAGATTCTTCAACCAACCTAAATCAGCTGCGTTGATACCACCTTCACCCTGTACGGTTTCCACAATAACAGCCGCTGGCTTATCGATACCGCTGCTGGAGTCACACAGTACTTTGTCGAGATATACGGTGGTATCGATGTCTTCGCCCAAATAGCCGTCATACGGCATACGGCTTACGCCGCTCAGGCTGACGCCCGCCGCACCACGGTGGTGAGAGTTACCGGTTGCTGCAAGCGAACCCATGCTGACGCCGTGGAAGCCGTTGGTGAAACTGATGACATTTTCACGGCCGGTGATGTTACGGGCCAGTTTCAGCGCTGCTTCAACCGCGTTGGTTCCGGTTGGGCCGGTGAACTGCATCACGTAGTTGAGTTCTCTTGGCTTGAGAATCTTCTCGTTAAACGCTTCCATGAATTCGCCTTTGGCCTTGGTATGCAGATCCAGGCCGTGGGTGATGCCGTCACTGTGGATGTAATCCAGCAGTTTTTCTTTGAAGATTGGGTTGTTGTGGCCGTAATTCAGGGTGCCGGCGCCAGCCAGGAAGTCGAGGTACTGATTGCCATCCTCGTCGTACAGGAATTCGCCCTGCGCTTTGTTGAAGATGCGTGGAAATGCGCGAGCATAGGACTGAACTTCTGATTCAATCTCGTCGAAAATTTTCATAATCAGTATTCTCAATAATCTATTGTGTGGCTTGTTTAGAAAGGCGAAGTATCGGCGGTAGCGACGGCGATATCAGCGTGATAAAGAACCGATGCGAACAAGCAGTTCTGTATCGTGCTCATCATTGAAGTGCGTCACCCGATCAAACATCGGTGAGCGTTCCAGAGAGGCATTAAAGTGTTTTGCTAATCGTGTGAACAACGCCCATGACGCGGCATTGTCTTCGGTAATCGTTGTTTCTAAGTGGGTGACCGATGCGAGTTCCTGGCGACCCACTAGTTCTTGCAGCATCTGGCTTCCAAGTCCCATTCCGCGGGCATTGTTACCAACGGCGACCTGCCAGATGAACAGTGTTTCGGGGTGTGACGGTTTCAAATAACCACTGATAAAACCCAGAACTTCTCCTTCGCGCTCAGCAAGAATGGAGGTTTCTGCAAAATGGCTGCACTGCAGTAAGTTGCAGTAGCAGGAATTGCTATCTAATTCAGGGGTTTGGGTAATAAGCTGATGTACTGAAAGACCATCGATATCAGTGGGTTTGCGTAAGGTTACGCCGGTGATATTCATTGAGTTCCTAATAATTTGAACCGCTAATATTTAGTAATGCTATATATTATAGAACATACTGAACGCCGTTATACAAGCTGGAATCGCTGGAAAACCCGTATAAACGGCCGATTGAATAGTTTGAAACACGAACAAACGTAGAGGGCATAGGGGCTGGATAGCTAAAGAAAAAAAAAGTACGTAAAATGACTGACCAAAAATTCAGAGCTGGAAAATCGATGGAAAACAGCCAAAGAACACTGGTCCTGCTGCGACAGATCATTCGATCCACGGATATGCAGGATAAAGAGATCAGCCGCAGCACCGGGCTGACGCTACCGCAATTGATGGTGATGCAAACATTGCGAGAATCTTTGCGACTGACGACAGGTGAGTTGGCGAAGGAGATGGCGCTAACTCAGGCTACCGTGACCAGCATTCTGGATCGTCTTGAGAAAAAGTCACTGATTGCCCGAGAGCGTGGTACGGAAGACAAGCGTAAGGTGTGGGTGAGTTTGACTGATTCTGGCCTGGAGTTGATGAAAGGCGCGCCAACCACGCAGCAGGATATCTTTGTACGGCACTTTGAAGATATGCAGACGTGGGAGCAATCCATGGTGGTTGCAAGCCTTGAACGTGTTGCCTTCATGCTGAACGCACAGCATCTGGATGCCGCGCCGGTACTGGATATCGGTCAGTTGGACCGTGCGCAAGACGAACATTTGAAGAACTAAATAACGTACCGGACAATCTGTTCCGGTACGTGTGATTCTATTCTGGCGGTCTGCCTTTGCTGATCGCCGTTTTCACTGCTTTCCCTCTGCCTTTAAAAGCGGTTGGCTATACTGGACTTACCGATGGCAATGCCTGCATCGGTAATCCCAATGTTTAGTGTGGCTAACGGTTTCACGTTTTGGGTTGAGATGTTTACTCGCCCTCGATCATACCTGTAGCTGCAAGCGCTTCTCGCAAGGCAGCCCATGCTCAGTACTGTTGCTTTATTCGCCATCCTGTTGCTGTTCGCTATGCTAATCGAGCCGTTGGCTGAACGGCTCAAGCTCCCGTTTTCCAGCTTCCTTGTCATCGTGGGTTTTGTAGGCTCGGAACTGATTGTGATGATGGGCTTCGATACCGGCCTTCGCTGGTACGAGTTCGTCGATATTATCCTGCATCTGTTAGTGCCGATTATCATCTTTGAATCGGCATTTAACGCCAATTTCAAAGCACTTATCAGCAACTTGCCGGCAGTACTGTTCCTGGCGGTGCCTGCGATGTTGTGCGCGGCGCTGTTAACCGGATTGCTTATTTTCTGGGGGATCGGCAGTGCCGATCATTTCCCATTGCTCACGGCCTTGTTGGCGGGGGTTATTCTGTCCGCGACAGATCCTGTGGCGGTTGTCGCTATTTTCAAGAAGCTGGGTGCCCCCGATCGGTTAAATGCGTTGTTAGAAGGGGAAAGCCTGTTTAACGATGTAACCGTGATTGTGGTTTACAGCATTCTGGTATCGGTATCACTCAATCCAGAGGTGGATCTGACGATGAGTGATGCAACCCTGATATTTACGCAAAGTTTAGTTGGCGGTGTGTTGGTCGGTATCGTCATCGCGTATGTGGCCCGTTACCTGTACGGCTGGTGCAGTGGCCATTTCAGACACACGCTGTTGGGTATTATCGCTGCGATTATATCGTTCTACGTGGCTGAACATTGGTTGGCGGTATCGGGTGTCGTGGCCGTATTAAGTGCCGGGTTGGTATTGGGTGAATTCTGCCGTAAGAAACCGCAAGGTGATCACGTGTTTGCC
>JAGSHA010000369.1 GCA_023954795.1 Oceanospirillaceae bacterium
CTGATACCACCCGGAAAATTCATCCCGCTGGCAGAACAATGTGGCCTGATTATCCCACTGGGTAACTGGGTATTGGAGACAGCCTGCCGGCAACTGGCTGTTTGGGCTGATCACCCGGAACTCAGCAAAGTCACCTTGTCTGTGAATGTCAGCGCTCACCAGTTCAGCATGGTCGATTTTGTATCCAACGTTGAACGCGTGTTAAGTGAAACAGGGGCAAAAGGAGAACTACTGAAGTTTGAGCTCACTGAAAGCGCTGTACTGATCGATATAGACTCGACCGCAGACAAAATGATGCAGCTTAAAGATCTGGGAATTAATTTCTCAATCGACGACTTTGGCACTGGCTACTCCTCTCTATTCCACCTGAAACATTTACCCGTTGATCAGCTAAAAATAGATCGATCCTTTGTCCGCGACATCAACGAAGATCCCGATGATCTGGCCATTGTTCAAGCGATTATCGCTATGGCTCATAATCTGGGTATTAGTGTCATTGCAGAAGGCGTCGAAACAGAAGCTCAGAAGCTTTGTCTGGAGAAACGACAATGCAGGCATTTTCAGGGCTTTCTGTTCAGCCAGCCCCTGCCGCTAGAGCAGTTTGAGAATTGTGACATCGATATTTTCAACTACGAAACGGCATAAACCTTACGACTTTTATCACGCATAAAGTCTTCCAGCGCATCTGCCGTCATGGGACGGGCAATAAAGTACCCTTGCGCCAGATCACACCCCCTCTGCTTTAAAAACTGTAACTGCTGCTGGGTTTCGACCCCTTCAGCAACCACCTTCAAACTGAGGTTGTGGGCCATTGCGATAATCGCTGATGCGATTTTTTCATCATCGCTATCCATTGGAATATCGCTAATGAAAGATCGATCGATCTTAAGCACATCCACTGGAAGTTGTTTCAGGTAGCTCAATGAAGAGTACCCCGTACCAAAATCATCAATTGAAAGGGTGACTCCCAAGTCTCTGACCCGAGTAAGCGTCTCCACTACCCCTTCTATGTGGTTCATAACGTAACTTTCAGTTACCTCAAGTTCCAGCAAGTATGGAGGTAACCCGCTTGTTTGCAGCGCTTTTTCCACGGTTTCTACAAAGCCACTACGCATAATCTGGATACCGGAAATATTAACGGCGACACGAATTTTAAGCCCTTTTTTATTCCACTGACGTGCTTGGGCGCAGGCACTGTTGAGAATCCACTCCCCCATTGGAACAATCAGTCCAGTCTCTTCCGCAAGGGGTATAAAGCTATCAGGAGCCACCAGCTCTCCACTTTTAAGCTGCCAGCGTACTAGTGCTTCTACAGTGAAAATCCCATCAGATCCCACCTCAAGCTGTGGCTGATAGTGCAGTAAGAATTGCTGGCATTCGATCGCTGTACGCAGATCGTTTTCGAGGCGAAAATGCTCGTAACTGCTTCGGCTCAACTCAGGGGAATAGAATGCATAGGTATTGCGTCCATTTTCCTTGGCATAATACATTGCAGTATCGGCATGCTTTAACAACTGCTCTGCTGAGCCGCCATCATCAGGGTATACGCTAAGGCCAATCGAACAGCCAACCACCGCCTGATGGCCGTCAAGCTCAATCGATTCGCTAAGTGTACTGAGAATCTTATCGGCAATCCCTGCGAGCATATCCGGACGCTCCACATCTTCCAGTAAGATTGTGAATTCATCCCCCCCTAAACGCGCTACAGTGTCAGCCTGTCGCACACATTCTTTTAGTCGCTCCGCAACCTTCTTTAGCAAGAGATCGCCCTGCTGATGGCCGAGGGTATCATTTACATATTTAAAACGGTCAAGATCAATGAAGAGCACTGCTAACCGACTACTCTGTCGACTGGCCCTTTCAATCGCATGCTTCAGGCGATCATTGAACAAAATCCGGTTTGGCAGATCGGTCAGCACATCATAGTGAGCTAAATATTGAATACGTTCCTCGGAACGCTTCTGTTCAGTAATGTCGGTGAATACGCTGATATACTGCAGCACATTATCGCGATCATCGACAACCTGTTCGATACTCTGAATACAAGGGATCGCCTCTCCCTCTTTACGCTGATTCCAGACCTCTCCCTGCCATGACCCCGTGCGGTTGACCTCCCACCACAATCCGTCGTAAAAACGCTCGTCATGATGCTGCGGACAGAACAACTCTTCCGGCAACTTGCCCAACGTTTCCTCTTCAGAAAAACCTGTTGCAACACAAAACCCATGATTCACGGCCACAATCCGCTTCTGAGCATCGGCAATCAAAATGCCTTCGCAGGTGTTTTCGAAGACACTGGCGGTTAACTGCAACTGCTGTACCAACGACTGACGTTGCAGTTCCGCACTGACTCGACTGGCGGTAATCTGCATTAGTGAACGAATTGATTCAACCATGCGTAAGGGCTTGTCATCCAATAACACGACCAACCCTATGCAACGCCCAGCTGTATCGTAGATTGGAATACCGGCATAGCCTACGATATTCATTTTCACCAACATCTCATCAGCAGGAAACATCTCTTGCACATGATCTGGATAGATACATACCCGCTCCTGAATAACATCTTCACAAGGCGTATTACGTAGCGTATAGCTGAAGTTAGGTTGCTGCCGACCTTTTCCGTGAACAGATAGTGTTGTCACCGTCTGAGGATTATTCTCATCGAGCATACCAATAAACGCGTACCCGACACCAAAGGAGCGACTTAGAAAGCATGTCATCGCTTCAAAGTACTTGTCCCCTGTGTTACGAGCGACATCTTCAGTCAATCCCCGAAAAAACAACTCAATACGCTTACGTTCAGTAATATTCTGCAACGTGCCATCAAGACGCCCCTTTTTGCTATCAAAACAGCCCTGTAGCTCCACATGCCTCTCTTCACCATCCGAAAGCTGGATACGATGCTGAAGACGAATGCGTTCGCCACGTTCAATCGCCCTGTTAATCGCCTGCTGTACATGAACACGATCATCAATATGCACCCGGTTCATGTAAGACTCATGTGACATCTCCTTAGGATTCTTGGCCACATCCAGAATGCGGAAAACTTCATCGGTCCAAAACAGCTCATCTTTTTCCGGGTACCACTGCCAGGAACCAATACTCGCGATCCGTTGGGAATCCAGCAATCGCGACTGACTATTCCTCAGCGCTCGCTCAGCTTCTTGTCGGCTGACCACTTCTTTACGCAGACGTTTCACCCAGATCAATGCCAAAAACATGGCAATGATACACACCGCAACAAACGCGATCAGCACCCCCATATAGTTCCGGACACGTTGTTCAAACACCGTTGGCAACTCAAACCAGCTGCGCTGAATAGAGCGGTGCTGGCGATCGTTAATCGCCATTAGAGACTTATCCAGAATAGACACCAGCTCGGGCCAGTCGTCACGTACAGCCATTCCGAGCTGAAAAGAGTAAGGGGTATGTGCTGCGATCTGCAGATTGGTAAGACCCAGTTTTCGAATTACATGGCTGGCAGAGGCCACGTTATCAATAAAGAAGTCAATTTCACCGACAGACAGCTTTTCTAACCCCAGCGTCAGAGTAGACACTGGGACCAGTTTCAGGTCAGGGTGATTGTTACGGAGCAGTTCATGTGAGATGTACTGGCTGACAACACCGACTTTTTTTCCGCTCAACGCCGCTAACGAACGAACGGTATAGGTATCCCTCTGGCTGATGATGACCATAGGAAAATTAAGATAAGAGGAGGTAAAGCTAAGATACTGTTCGCGTTGAGAGGATTTCATCGCAGCCGGCAACAA
>JAGSHA010000190.1 GCA_023954795.1 Oceanospirillaceae bacterium
AGAGCTGGCAGGTGTGCCGATCTCACGCGTTGTATCAAGGGAGTGTCAACAGCTATGCACCGTTATCGTATCCGATTAGTCACGATCATTCTGATTGTCGGCTCCAGCCTTTCTGTCGTCACACATGCCGCTACAAAAGCTGAGCGGCAGTCGATTTACCAAGCCAGCAAAGCTGGGAATCACACTGATGCATTTTCGATGGCACAAGCGCTGGCGAACGCAGGTGATCAGTGGGCCCAAAAAATGCTCGGCGAATATTACCGTAAAGGTAAGGGCGTTACTCAGGACTACGTAACGGCTCGGCACTGGTATGAAAAAGCGGCAAAACAAGGTGATGTGCGCTCGGTCGCGCGCTTAGGCAGTTTTTATTATCGCGGGCGAGGGGTCACTAAGGACTACAGTAAAGCGTTTAAGTATTATCACGCTATTAATGCTTATGTGGGTAAAAATGATGCGTGGGTTCTACGACGCATTGGGCACATGTACCTTCATGGGCAGGGCGTTGCTAAAAATCCGGCTGCGGCAACGCGGTGGTTTCTGAAAGCCTCAGGCATGGGGGATACCACTGCGCAGCTAAACCTGTCCAATCAGTATTATCTCGGCGAAGGGCTACCACAAAGTATGCCGTCATGGCTCTGGTGGTTAGATAAATCCGTGCAGGGCGGGAACAAAAAAGCGCGTGCCCTGATGGATGAAGTCGCATCATCTAACGGTAAAGCTGCCGTCAGAAAACTACAAAAGACAGAGCTGCAACGTGATGTTAAATCCACTCTTCTGAGTCCCTTTGGGCTTCCTTTGGGAAAATCGCTCAACAAATACAGTACCATTTTCGAAACAGATACCTTTCCGGGATATGGCGAGATGCTAGCGTACAGCCATAGCGTGTTTGTGCAGCCACCCATACCGCTAGACGATTCGAGCAGCGCTCCCGAGTACGATGCCAATCAAAGCTATCAGGCATATCTGACACCCGTATCCGGTACTTTGTATCGAGTAGATGCGACACGAGCCTATAAATCGCCCGTTGTTTGCAAAGAAAGCCTTGAACGTGTTGTGAAACAACTATCATCAGGTATGCCAGTCAAGGTCATTCAGGATTGGAGCGATACGGGTGATGGCAGTCAGCGGTATGTTGTAGCTGCAGACGTCCCGAGTGCAGCGATTGGAGGATATGATCGCGAATCGTGGAGGGTGAAAAACTTTCAGTCGATTATTGGTTTGAGTGATACCCATCCATCAGCGGTGGTTGCCACCATGACCTGCTCAGACGTTAATGACGGCGATAGCCTTCTCAGTTTTGTACACCTTCCTTCAATAGAGTATCGGATCGCTGAATCGTTTCAGGCTGATCCGTTCTTAGCGTCGTATTTTGCTCAGACTCCTGACGCATCCACAAAACGTTCCTCCCTGTTGTCTCCCTTTGGCATCCCTTTAACCGAGGTGTTGCAAACGGAGATCCGTGATAGCAGTACGATCGAGAATAACTATGTAATGCATAAAGTACGGCCGCCGCTGGCGAACGACCTCTTCTCTGAATACGCCGTGAGAACCTCTCATATCAGTGAACGTGTGCAGCAAGTGTTTGCTGCAGGCCACTTCAAAGACAAGCAAGTGTGCTGGCAAAGTATCAACAAGGCGCTACTGACACTGGGGGAGGCAACTGATTTGAAAGTACCGGATTGGTTGTCGTCTAAGCTCTTTAACGGCAAAGACCTGAACACTCAGTTCATTGTGGGTTCTGAGCAAGACACTAAAGCTTCATTAGAGGTTTCTGCTGGCTGCACCGATGGTCGTTATGAAGTGAATGGTCGGGCCGGTGAATGGTATGGGTGGGCGAGATTCAGTTCTGACTATGCAAATCATATTGTTGATCTTGAGGCCTGTGTACTGAATCCAGAACGCCCGTTGTGTGAATACTCCATGCGGGATGATCGGGAGCTGGGTATGGGTGAGTTTAAGAAACTGATCGCTGAATTTTAGATACCAACGTCAACTATACGGACTATTGTCATCTGCAAGGAGAACCAACGTGAGAATCCTAAATACGTCGCTGATGATGCTGGCGCTGGTGTCGAGTAGCGGTGTTATAGCTGCGAGTTCTGAGATTGAAGCAGGGCGTAATGCGATTGAGCAGGGGCATTACCAAACGGCTAAAGAGCTATTGATGCCGCTGGCGACCCGGGGTGATCAAGAAGCGATGACGCTGCTGCTAAGCTTACCCAATGATCCTGTCGCATTACCGATGCGATCTGATGAGCGCAAGGCGTTAGAGCGACTGGAGCAGAGTGATACCCGTGAACATCGACGCCAGCTGGGTTTAATTCGCAATGATCTGGCAGTTGATGCACTGCGCCAATATGAGCAATCGGGCGAATATCTTAAATTGGATCACGCCTTGTTATACGCTCAGTCTGCTGTCGAACTCGCGCCGGATAGTAATAACGCCTGGGCAACTTACGCGCTTGCTCATCTTCAGAATAAAGCGGACCCATTTTCCCGTGATATGGCCCAGATCGCACTTGAGCGTGTGAGTGCCAAGATGCGTAACCTTTTACCCCTTCAGGCGCGTGTTCAACTGATGAACGGCGACTTTGAAAAGTCTGCCCGTACCTATATCGAAATCCTCGAACTGAACCCGAACGCAATGAAACTGATCAATCCGGATGAGTTGAATCTGGCGTTGATTAAATCACAACTCTGGCGGCGGGGGATTCGGGCCTATGACTACCACCTAAGCAATTTTGGTGACTCGGGTGATCTGCGAATTTCCCGGGCGGTGTTGCTAAGGATGTCGGGATTAAACGATCAAGCCCACCACGAACTGAAGCAGGTTGCGCGAAGTTCCGACTATTCATCGGCTACCCGAAAACAGGCTAAAGCGGTGCGCCAGCATTGGATTGATGTGGGTAATACACCGTGGGAGGATCGCTAATGTCATCATCTAAATATGCATTATTAGCTTGTCTGATTTCCGTCGCAACGTGTTCCGCACAGGCGTCGCTCAGAGATGCGTTGAATCAGCACGCAAGAGCCACTGATCCTGCGAGAGAAGCTGCCGCTAATGCTGCTGCGGATCCCCAGAAGTTAGAGACGACATTACTGCAAAAAGGTCGCCGTACAGATACGCAACTCAGTAACCACATCGATAATTTCCAACAGCACTTCCCCCCGCAATTGGAAAATCTTTTAGAACGTCGTGATGCCAATATAAATAATATTCTGAATATGGATCTTTCAGAAAACGATAAAGTGATTCTGGTGAATAGTGAACAGCGCCGCTTTAATCATGCATCCACCCAAGCTGATATAGGAACAAGGATGCTGGTGGAAGAGCGTTTGATCTACCTGGCCAATGACGGCTTAAGGGACGGGGAGCGAATTGAAGCGGGTCTGGGTAAACCAAGGACAATAGAAACGCCTGACGGACAGAGGGTTATAAATCCGGACTACAGTGGTTTAAGTGATACGGACCTCCAGTCCGGCCGGTTGGGTATGGATAACCTTAAGCGTGTGGCCAGAAGGCATGGGTTACACGTTACTGAGAGATCAAACACGATCACCATCAACGAGTTCGATCCGGATCTGCCAGAAAATGAAGGACGCACACCGACGTTAGATTTAACACTTAACCGGCACGCCAAAAATGGCAGAAGCGCCGCCGCAGATGCTACAGGGAGTTCCAGTCAGGCGGCCCAGTTATATAGTGATGCACTTGATCCGGAACGTTTTCTAAGCCCTGAAATGCCCGATTCACCGATAAAGGTAGCGGTTGAGAAGCAGGACCATCTGAAAAAGGCGTCTAAAGGCCGTAATCTGATTCGCTCGATGGGATCGGATGCATTGCTAGATGATACTAATCAGGAAAAATTACAGGCTTTTGGCAAAAGTACGCGGAAAATGTCGGAAGATTCATCATCCAGACTGCTAGATGCGGTGACTCAGGATAACGATCTGGGCATGTCGACAGATCAATACCGCAGTA
This sequence comes from Oceanospirillaceae bacterium, assembly GCA_023954795.1. Taxonomy (GTDB): domain Bacteria; phylum Pseudomonadota; class Gammaproteobacteria; order Pseudomonadales; family Balneatricaceae; genus Pontibacterium. The sequence continues at coordinate 3,983 of JAGSHA010000190.1, forward strand.
GTCTGGAAAATGTTCACAACCGCTCGCATCGGTTTTTGACCAATGTATCAGGGGAAAACGTACAGCGCTGGGCAGAGACCTCAGAGGCGTTGCAGGATGAAGTCATTCGACAGGCCAATGATGATGCTCAGCGTTACATCCAGCAGGAGAGGGTCGAGATTCGTCAAGAAGGTGAGCGGATTAGCAACGACAGGTCTATGACGAACGGTGAGCGTCGATACCGTAATCGGAGGCTAACAGAACGTAGAGAGCGCCTGCAAGACGGCATTAGTCGTCTGGAAGCGACGACCGCCGCCAATCAGGTGTTATTGGGCAATGTCAGCCCAGACGACGGCGCGGCTTCAACACGAACGACCCAAACACTCGAACATTATCAAAACCAGTACCAGGAGAAGCGACAATCGCTTCAGACTCAGAGTCAGGCAAAAGGATTTCAGGTCTTTGGCAAGGTCGCGGGTACGGTTCATCATGGCATGTTGGCGGTGAACATCGCGCAAGCGACAGCCAAGGGAGACTACGGAACGGTTGGGAAGATCGTGCTGTATGAAGCCGGTAGTGAAGTTGTTGACCGCGCAATTGAATATGCGATTCCCGGATTTGGCATGATGCATATGGCGGCGAATGTGGGTTATGGCACGGGTCGCTTGATAGGCGAAAACGTAAAACTGTGTGCAGATTGCAAAACGGTTGACGGAATGGCGGAAGACTTCTTTGTGAAGTGGGACGACATTCTGACCGGCAAGCGCGATAAACGCTGGGCGCAGGAGCGGTTGTTGAAACATCAGCAATATCTCAACGAGATGATTGATGACTGGGGTGTTGTGCTGCCGCAGGGTATGTCGCGTGGTCAGGCCATGGAATACGCGTTGTCGGCAGAGGAGAAAGGCGGCGATTTTGTCGATGCTCTGGATACTATTTTTAATAAGGGCGAGCGTCAGCAAAATGAGCTGATAGCTCAGGTCGATAAGCAACGGGCACTCGAGGCAGAAGAAGCGCGTCTTGCGAAGGAAGCCGCGAGGGTTGAACAAGAACGTCAGAAAATACTCGATGCGCGTGAAACGTATGCTGAGACCGAATCACGCAAACAAAATGAAAAACAGAATACTCTGTCGATGTTCCGTAAAAACCTGGCGAAAGAGCAATCACAGGCGGAACGCACCATTGATCATAGCGGTCGGGACAATGTTCTGGATGACGCACTTCAAACCGGTGCAGATGAGGTAGAAGCGTTTAAACGCTATGAGCAGGCAAAGAAAGACAACATCGCCGCTAAGAAACATTTGGCAGAAGTTGAGGAGCGTATTCGTCGACAAGAGGCCGAGCGTGCGCGCCGTGATGCTGAGTTTTGGTCGGGTATGCAGGCCTTTGTGGGAGGGATAGCATCTGCTGCCAACGATTACCAGCAAGCAAAAATTGCGTATGCGGATCAACAGAGAAGCGAGAATCGTCAACGCCGGATCAGATATGAAACTGATGAGTCGGGACAGAGTAACTTTGAGGTTGTGCACGTAGAACGGGGTTACAACCCTCCGCCACCTGCGCCTGTTGCCAAACCTGCGAGGGTCCAGAAAACGTATCAGCCTATCGGACAGCTGAGTACGATTGTACCTATCCGCCCACCGCGTGAACCAGAGAAAGTCAGGTCTCAACAAGATGTCGGTTTGTCTGATGTGTCGGTGAATGTGACGCCGACCGTCGTGAAAATATGGGATCACAGCACGGTAGATGGCGATCGAGTGCAGGTGTCGCTTAACGGTCGGGTGATTTATCCCAATGTGAGTTTAGCGCGTAAAAAGTTCAGCGTTGTGCTGCATCTTCACCCCGGCGTTAACCGGCTTGATTTCAAGGCGTTGAACATAGGCACAGCGGAAATACCGAAGAATTCCGCAGCGGTGAGTGTATACAACGTAACATCAGGCTCATCATCGCAAAAATGGAGTTTGGATGCGGGTCAAACAGGCAGCATGATCGTCAACTTTCAACCCTGAGCCGATACTAACGCTATTAACCTGAGGAAAAATTATGTCCATTTCTAATACCGCCCGAGCGATTGCCCTCTGCTTTTTGGGCAGCGTTAGCTTGTCTGCCAGTGCCGCTGAGGAGGGGATCTGGAGTACGGAGAATGGGGAGCTGTCGGCGGTTATTTGGGGAGAAACCGTTTTGTTGTTTGAAGAAGGTGAGCTGGAAGGAGAAGGCAAGCTCATTGAAAGCGGTACAAATGTGACCGCTGTCTTTGAAGGCGAGGGTGAATTTGTCGTTTCGTTCAGTGGTGATGTTTTAGTGTTGGCTCAGGACGGGGATCAGTACCAATTTAACAAACAGGCGGACAGAAACCGGCAGGCAGAAGCTCAGCTGGATGGTCGGTGGCGTATCCCTGGTGATGCCTCGACGAAGGTGTTTATCGATGAAGGCAATATCATGCTCTCCAATAAGAAAAACGGCCAGATGGATAGTATGGATTTCGGTATTTATG
>JAGSHA010000017.1 GCA_023954795.1 Oceanospirillaceae bacterium
AAACCGGCGGCTATTATGGCAGCAGTCGCCGCTGTAGCATTTGCGACATTATGCTTACCCATCACACCCAGTGAGAGGGTTACGCTTTTGCCCGCATAATTCAGCTGAAAACGATAGCAGCCGTTCTCCGCAATACTCAGGTGGGTCGCAACAACATCCGCAGAGCTGTTTTCGACACCAAAGGTCAATCGATTGCGACCCGCTGTTTTATCAAGCCATGCCTCACAGTGAGGATCATCACGGTTGATAATGGCCCAGCCATCGTCCGATAGTCCGTCGAATATCTCACCTTTGGCACGGACCACCCCTTGCAAGGAACCAAAACCTTCGAGGTGAGCCCCCATCGCATTGGTCAGAATGGCCACATCCGGCAGTGACAGTCGAACGGTGTAGTCGATCTCTTTCTCAGCGCTAGCACCCAATTCAATCACGCCGTATTGATGCTGACTTTCCAGTGATAGAAGGGTCAGCGGGGCGCCGATATCATTGTTCAGGTTGCCCTTAGTCGCGAGCACTTCACCCTGCTGACTCAGGATGGTGGCCAGCATCTCTTTGACTGTGGTTTTTCCTGCACTACCGGTCACGGTGAATACCGTATTTTCGAAACGCTGACGATTGAGTTTCGCGATCTGACCCAGCGCTGCATGCGTATCACCCACCAACCACTGTGGGATATCATCGCCCTGACGATCACTCACAACAGCTGCAACGGCACCTTTGCTCAGTGCCTGCTCCACAAAACGATGACCGTCGAAGTTAGGCCCTTTTAGTGCGAGAAACAGATTCCCCGGCACGATTGTACGGGTATCTGTACTCACGCCATTAAACGACATATCGCCTGCCGGTAGTTCACCACCCAACGCAGCCTGAAGATCGCTCAATCGCCATTCACCAATCATGCCCGCCACTCCTGTAAAGCTGCCTTCACCACCTGCACGTCATCAAATGGCTGTCGCTGTCCCATTATTTCCTGATAATCCTCGTGGCCTTTTCCCGCCACCAGCACTACATCATTTTTCCCCGCCACCAGCACAGCGTCACGAATGGCCTGTTCACGGTCGATTACAGCGGTCACTGGTTTTCCAGCGTCACAGTCTGGCAAGATCATATCGATAATCTGCTGAGGATCTTCGGTCCGCGGGTTGTCACTGGTCACGTATATAACATCAGCCAAACGTGCGGCGATACGTCCCATCTCCGGTCGCTTACCGGTGTCACGATCACCACCACAGCCAAATACACAGATCAACTGACCGGGCGTGTGCTGACGTGACGCATTCAAAGCCTTTTCCAAAGCATCCGGAGTGTGAGCATAATCAACAACCACTAATGGCTGCGTATCGTCACCCAGACACTGCATGCGTCCCGGCACTGGTGTTAATACGGTCAATTGTTGTTGGATTTTTTCTGCATCAAACCCCATGACGCCAAGCACTGCCGTCGTTAATAGTAAGTTCGATACGTTAAACTCCCCTACGACCTGTGTATTTAGCGCAATATCGCCCCAAGGCGTATTGAGCTGCGCCACAATACCGCTTTTCTGAAGGCATACTTCAGCTGCACGTAATTCGCCTGAATTTTCGCCAAACCCCAGCACAGAAGCGTCTGCAGCAAACCTTTCCAGTAACACCCGACCAAATTGATCGTCCGCATTAATAACCGCGTGAGCCGGTGCCAATTCATGAAACAAACGCGCTTTAGCGGCGCCGTATTCATCCATGGAACCGTGATAATCCAGATGATCACGACTCAAATTAGTAAACGCAGCCACATCAAACGACAGGCCTGCCACGCGATACTGGTCCAACGCATGACTAGACACTTCCATCACCACCGCATCAGCGCCTTGCTGAACAAACTCGGCCAACAAACGTTGTAATCCAACAGCATCTGGCGTGGTGTGTGTTGCACTTTGCAGCGCATCAGGAAAACCATTACCTACCGTGCCGATAATGGCAGTGCGTAATCCCAAGTGGTTTAGCGACTGCGCTAAAAAATGACTGCAGGATGTTTTGCCATTTGTACCAGTGATCCCAACCATTTTTAAAGCTGACGACGGTTCACCATAAAAACGCCCCGCAATGCCGCTTAAACGCAGTGCTAATTGCTCTACAGCGATGACGGGTACAGGGCTCGGCTCAGCCCACTGTTCTGAGCTATCGATCAGTACCGCAGCCGCGCCTTTTTCGATAGCATCTGCTACAAAGTCGATACCTTTATACTGTCCACCGGCTCGTGCACAGAACAGATCACCTGCTGCTATATGCCGGCTGTCCTGACTGATACCCGTCACGACACATGCACCGGTTTCCGCATCAACAAGCTCTGGCAACAACTCCACCAATGATCTGCGTCGAATAGCCATTAGCGTTTTACAACCTGTTGTTCTGGACGCACCAGATTATCCGGCGGGATATTCAGCATACGCAGCGTTCCACCCACAGTGCGGGAGAAAATCGGTGCCGCAACTTCTCCACCGTAGTGCTCCTGTCCTCGCGGATTATCGACCATCACGACGGTAACCACTTCGGGATTACTGGCCGGCGCAATGCCCGCAAAAATAGAGATATACTGGTCATCGATATAACCGTTATTACCGACTTTGTGCACCGTACCGGTCTTGCCCGCGACCCTGTAACCTGGAATGGCCGCCTGACGCCCCGTTCCCTTAATACTGATAACCGTTTCCATCATGCCCCGGATCGAGCGCGCGATCGGTGCCGGCATAACACGTACCGGCGGTAACGGTTTGTCGGTACGCAGCAAGCTGACGGGTGTCATCACACCGTCATTCGCTAACGGCAGATAGGATTGTGCCAGCTGCAGTGGCGTGACGGACAAACCATAACCATAAGACAGCGTCGCACGCTGCAAGACCTGACTATCCGCTAAGTAAGGCAGACGCCCGGAACGCTCCCCCGGGAAACCGATGCCTGTGGCATGCCCGATCCCCACGTTCTGCAATAAATTATGCAAGCTACCCGGCTCCAGACTCAGCGCTAACTTCACCGACCCCACATTGCTCGATTTTGTAATAATGCCGGTAATATCCAACTCACCATAATTGCGGTGATCCCGAATCGTTTTACCTTTCAGACGCATATGACCGGGTGTCGTATCGATCACACTGCGCATACCATACTTCCCACTCATCAGCGCAGCAGCAACGGTCATTGGCTTCATGGTTGAACCGGGTTCAAACAGATCGGTTACCGCCCGATTACGAATGGTGGACGAAACACGGTCTGCCGGATTATTCGGGTTGTAGGATGGATAATTTGCCATCGCGAGTACTTCACCGGTTTTTGCACTCAACATCACCAGCGATGCAGCGTCTGCACGATGGGCGGTTACCGCGGCTTTGAGCTCACGATATGCCAAATACTGAAGACGCATATCGATGCTCAGCTGAAGTGACTGCCCTTGCTCTGCAGCACTTTCAGAACGGATATGCTTAACGATACGCCCCAGCAAATCCTTCAATACCAGTTGTTTACCGGGCTCAGAATGCAGCGCTTTTTCATACGACAGCTCCAGGCCTTCCTGTCCTTTACCGTCACGATTGGTAAAGCCAAGCAGATGACTCGCCACCTCTCCCGACGGGTAAAACCGCTTGTAGTCACGTTCAACATGTATCCCCGGAACTTTCAGCTCGCGAATACGTGCGGCTACCTGAGGTTCAACCTGACGTTTCAGATACATAAAACGTTTCGAACGTTTAGCTGAGACCTTCTTCACCAAGCGATCTCGGCTCGTTCCTAAATGACGCGCAACTTTGCCTAGCGACACATGCTTAAGGTCCGCCATTTTAGGATCAACCCATACGGTTGCTACAGGCGCACTGACCGCCATCGGTTCCCCGTTGCGATCAGTGATCATGCCACGATGTGCCGGTACCTGAATGACTCGCAGACTTCGGGCATTACCCTGATTCTGCAGAAACTCCTGATCCTCGACATACAGCGTGATCAGCTTAAAGCCAATTCCACAGGTAATAGCAGCGAGAATCCCCAGCACAAGTGCCAGCCTCCACCCCTTACCTATCTGACTGCATGTCTGCTCTTCACTCATCGCGCACGAACTCTATCAGCGTTGGATCTGGCACTTTCATATTCAGCTTTTTAACCACCAGAGACTCGACCCGGTTATTTGCAGCCCAGGCACCCTGTTCCAGTAATAGCTGACCCCATTCAACCTGCAATTCGTCGTACTCACGCACGGTTACCTGGTGTTGATGAAACAGCTTTCGGTAATCGTGCGATGCAAAAATCACCATTAATGCTGATCCAACGACCATCAGCACCACGACCGCTAACATCAATGCCGGCTTTATCAGTTCTTCTGCACGATACAACCGTTCAGGTTGTACTTCTGGCTCACGCACTTTGCGGAACCGCTGCAACGCCAACATTTAGGCGATCTTATAAGCTGCACGCATGACGGCACTGCGCGCACGAGGGTTGTCAGACACCTCCTCCTTACCCGCTTTCACCGCTTTCCCCAGCCCCTTCAGACGCTGGTTCAGCATATCCTGAGTCACAGGAATTCCCGGTGGTAGGTGCTCGTCACCCTTGACGTACTTACGGATAAAGCGTTTTACAATCCGGTCTTCTAATGAGTGGAAACTGATCACGACTAAACGACCACCTTCAGCCAACACCTCAAGTGCCTGATCAAGACAGCGTTCAAGATCTTCCAATTCACGGTTTATATGAATCCTGATCCCCTGAAAAGCACGTGTCGCAGGATGCTTGCCTTTCTCCCAGGCAGGATTGGCCTCAGCAATTATTTTTGCCAAACGTCCCGTTGTTACGATAGGAGATTCTGCCCTTTCAGCGACAATCGCTTTCGCCATACGACGAGAGAACCGCTCTTCGCCATACAGATAAATGACATCCGCAATCTCTTTTTCTTCGGCACGAGCCAACCACTCAGCTGCGCTTTCCCCTACCGCCGTATTCATACGCATATCTAACGGACCGTCGTTGGAAAAACTGAAACCACGATCGGGATCATCCAGCTGAGGCGAAGACACGCCTAGGTCCAACAGCACGCCATCAACCTTGCCCATCATCCCCGCGTCAGTCACAAACTGCTCCATCTCGGCAAAGCTGCCGTGCGCAATGGAGAAACGAGGTTCGTCACCAAACCGTTCTTTTGAATGTGCGATGGCCTGAGGGTCCTTATCGATACCCATCACCCGACCACCTTCAGACAGCCGATCCAATACCAGCGCAGTGTGACCGCCGCGGCCAAAAGTACCGTCCACGTAAAATCCGTCGGGATCCTGCACCAGCAGGTCGACAGCTTCGTTGAGCAGTACCGTAATGTGTTTAAATTCCTGCGCCATGATTCAGCATGTTTCCGATTTAAAGTGACAGACTCTGCATCTCTTCGGGCATTTCAGCGCCTTCGGCAACTTGCAGATATTCATCGCGAGTCTCCGCCCAGCGGGACTCACTCCATATTTCAAACTTCCGCCCCTGCCCAAGAAGGACTATTTTCTTCTCGAGCCCCGCATAGTCACGCAATGGCGCAGGCAGCAACAAACGACCATTTGCATCCATATCCAGATCTGTTGCGTGACCGATCAATAAGCGTTGAAGGCGACGGGCTACCGGATTTAAACTCGGCAGAGCTTCGATTTTCTTCTGAATCTCTTCCCATTCCTGAAGCGGGTAAAGCAGCAAGCAGCGATCATCAGTATCAATCGTGGCAACCAGACATCCATCACAACTCCCCGTGATTTGCTCACGGTAGCGCGCTGGGATCGCCATGCGCCCCTTTGCGTCCAGATTGATTGGATTCACACCACGAAACATCTATTGCCTACTCAGCCACCAAAAATTCCCACTTTTATCCACTTTACCCCACTACACAACACTATAGAAATTAACCCCAGTAAATGCAAGGCGGCCATCGACCGGAAACCCGCGTAAAATCAGGCAATTATTAGATTGTTTAATAGTGGGAGAACAAGTAAAAAACGGTGTGAATTTGAAGCCCTTGAAAACTAAGGAGTTAAAAGCACTTCACTGTGCGAACGCACTAACAAGAGGTATGAAACCTGAATAAAACTATAGGAGAAGCCCGCCGATAAGCCGGGTTTTGTCGTGGACAGTCATTCATCTAGGGTGTACGTCGCCATACACCTCAAGCGACCTACCCGGATCCGGTATGGGCCATACCTTAAGGATCCCTATTTGGTCTTGCTCCGAGTGGGGTTTACCATCGCCGTGGAATGTTGCCACCCACGCGGTGAGCTCTTACCTCACCTTTTCAACCTTACCGTTATCCGAAGATACTTAGGCGGTATACTTTCTGCTGCACTTTCCGTCGACTTTCGCCGCCCAGACGTTATCTGGCACTTTACCCTATGGAGCCCGGACTTTCCTCCCCCTTGCCAAAGCAAAGCGGCGACTGTCTAGCGGACTTCTCCGGCGCTAAGGATACGCATAACGCCGGTGATTTGCTACTGCAATATTACTATCCATAAAACTCATTCAAGAAAGCGCTTCCCGATCAGCTATCTGCCTTCTCTAAAGCCAACTTATAGAGCAGATTTTTCTTAACGCCAGTTATTTTGGACGCCAAAGCAGAGGCCTGCTTGACCGGCAATTCAGCGAGCAATACATCCAGCACATGCTCCACATTGTTATCCACAACCCCTGCTTCGGGTTTTGGCTTACCATGCACCAGCAAAACAAACTCACCTTTTTGCTGATTGTGATCGGCAGCCATCCAGTCGATCAACTCTGCCAAAGGCGCAGAATGAATGGTCTCAAATGTTTTGGTCAGCTCACGCGCGACCACCACCTGCCGATCCGCACCCATCGCATCACTCATATCTTTAAGTGATTCCAGCACGCGGTGCGGCGACTCATAGAAAATTAAAGTACGGCTTTCAGAGGCCAGTTCCAGATAGCATTGCTGCCGAGCATTACGCTTCGCTGGCGGAAACCCCTCAAACGCAAAGCGATCCGACGGCAAACCTGCTGCACTCAATGCAGCCACAAATGCAGCACATCCCGGTACAGGCACCACCTTAAAACCAGCTTCACGCACAGCACGCACGACGACGAATCCCGGGTCGGAAATCAACGGCGTACCCGCATCCGAAATCAAGGCAACACTGTTACCCGCACGCAACAAATCCAGAATGCTATCAATTCGTTGCCTTTCATTGTGGTCATGTACTGAAATCAAGCGCGTATTAATGTTAAAGTGCGCCATTAAACGGGCACTGTGCCGCGTATCCTCAGCTGCAATAACCTCAGCGTTTTTCAGCACCTCTACGGCACGTTGCGACATATCCTGCAAATTGCCTATGGGTGTGGCAACGACATACAGTGCAGATTCAGACATCAGCTATTCCATCCTAAAAACCGGGGTGAGAAGTATATGACGATTCAATGGCGCCTGTCTTTGGCCGCAGGCATTATCGGCGTGGCTTTAGCAGGCTGTAGCACCAGCCCAGCTCCAGATACCCGCCCAACGACTCAGACTTACAGTTCTGCGGAACAAGCTCGCCTTGCCGTTGAGGATTTACTGCAGAAGGCAGCCAAGTCCCAACCAATACAGGCAGCCCGACTGAGAGTCCAAGCCGCTAACATATTGCTGCGCATGGACCGGAAGGACGCCGCTCTCGATATCTTGAAGGATGTTGAGCTAGAGCTCCTGCCGCCATCTTTACGTTATGAGGTCGCTCAAAGTCGCGCACGCGCCGCACTGGATGCCCAACAGCCCCAGCAAGCATTGCGCTATCTGGAATTCCCGTCGGACCAGACCTATCGCCCATCAACTGAACAAATCACACGTATTGGCGAACTTCGTGCGGAGGCTTTTCGCCTGCAGAACGATCCTATCAGCGAAGCATTCGCACTGATTGATATCAGTTCTCGCGAACCTGATCCGCAACTACAGCAGCAATATCACGATCAGATATGGTCCGCTCTGCGATCGCTTTCCCCTGCTCAACTGATCGGGCTTAGTCAACAAACGGGCAACACATACTATGAACAGGGCTGGTTTGAACTAGCACTGATCCATAAGCAATCAACACAGTTGGACCAGCTCAGCTATGCGATGAGCGAATGGAATACCCTATGGGAATCCCATCCGGCACGCGCATTGCCACCGCAGGCCGGTGAAGCCGTCAGCTCCGAACCGATCATTGCCCAGCGGATCGCCGTGCTTCTTCCTATGCAAGGTAAACTAACTAAAGCTGCAGCGGCTATTCGTGAAGGCATCATGGCTGCCTACTTCAACGAACAGGCAGACGGCAAGCCCGTACCCCAGCTTCAGTTTATTGATTCCACCCAAGTCAGCTCCCCGGACCAGCTAAGATCACTTATCCACGAGCAGTCTATTGATATGGTGATCGGCCCGCTTGAAAAACCGTATGTTAACGCACTTAACAACAGCGAACCGATGCCAATCCCAGTACTCGCGCTCAACTACGACAACAATACGGACTACAGCCAGATCTACCAATTTGGCCTGGCAGCCGAAGACGAAGCACGACAAGCCGCACGCAAAGCCTGGCAGGATGGCCACCGCGTCATGCTGGCACTGGTCCCTCTGACAAACTGGGGAACACGTATTCGCAATGCTTTTGAAGAGGAATTCTCTGCACTCGGCGGACGCGTAGCCGATAGCATCCGCTTTGATAAACAGGAAGACTTCTCACAGGATGTCAGCGCCTTACTGGCAACCGACAAAAGCAAGGCGCGCGCCAAACAGATCTTCAAGATGAGCAATCAGCGAATCAAGTTTGAGGAACGCCGTCGCAAAGATGTAGATGCCATATTTTTAAGCGCGCTGCCCGGCGATGCCCGCCAGATCAAACCCATTCTGGCATTCCATTACGCTGGGAAACTGCCTATTTACGCAACCTCCCACGTATTTGCAGGCAACCCTGACGATAAACGAGATCGCGACTTGAACGGCATTCAATTTGTAGATATGCCTTGGTCACTCACCCCCGCATCGGACACCAAGCGCTTCCTGGCACAGAAACGCCAAGATACTGACACCCGATTTGGGCGCCTGTACGCCCTGGGAATCGACGCCTTCAAAATACACCCTTACCTAAATCAGCTAGCCGCTACTGAAGGCGCAGCCGTTCAGGGAGAAACCGGCTCACTGACAGTCGATGGAAATAAGAAGGTTGTGCGAAACATGCAGTGGGCTAAATTCCGCAACGGCAGCCCCCAGCTACAACAACCAAGGACCGTACAACAGTAAACCTGATGACAGGACTCTTAGCTCATGGACAGAAACAAACTCGGCAAGGATGCCGAATGCTCAGCACGCAAACACTTGGAACGATCAGGCCTCACAACCCTGACCACCAACTACAACTGTCGAGCTGGCGAAATAGACCTGATCATGCAGGAACAACTGACACTGATATTTGTCGAAGTTCGCCTGCGCCAGCACAAAAATTTTGGCAGCGCGGCGGAAAGCGTCAACATCAAGAAACAAAAAAAGATCATCCAGGCCGCCCGATACTTCTTACTGCAAAACCCTCAATATGCAGAACAGGAATGTCGCTTTGATGTGCTTGCCTTTGACTCCACAGAAGCACTATCCACGCCTCTGTGGTATAAAGACGCCTTTAGACTTTGATGTAGCAGTATAAGGAAAAGAAATGGAACTTGAGGACCGTATCGTCAGTCAGTTTCACAACTCGATGGAGGTGAACGCTGTCACCATCGAACAGTACACACCGATGATCGCACACGCCGGTGAACTGCTGCTACATTGCCTGGTAACTGAAGCCAAAGTACTGACTTGTGGCAACGGCGCATCCGCATCACTGGCTCAACATTTTTGCAGCCTGATGCTTAACCGCTTTCGCCATGAACGCCCTGGATTGCCTGCCATCTGTCTGAACGCAGACGGCCACACCTTAAGCGGTATCAGTGAAGACAGCAGCTTCAGCGATGTCTATGCCAAACAAATAAGAGCACTAGGCCAACCGGGAGATCTTTTTCTGGTGCTTTCTCCGCATGGCCGCTCCAATAGCATGGTACAGGCAATTCAGGCGGCACATGATCGCGAGATGATCGTCATCGCACTAACCGGCAATGACGGCGGTGATATGACTGCCTTACTCGGCCCCGATGAAGTAGAGATCTGCGTACCTGCAGAAGACCCTATTTTGGTCCACGATGCCCACCTACTGGTGCTGCACTCGTTGTGTGATCTTGTTGATTTTCAACTTTTTGGAAGTGAACTTTAATGAACACGAAGATTATTATCACCGCGCTGATTTGTGCCCTACCTCTTACCGGCTGCTCAAACTTAATCAGCGCAGGCCGGGAAGAACCCATCCAGGAAGACTACGGCTCTCGCACCGTTGGCAGTTATGTTGACGATGAAGTTATTGAGACCAAAGCCAACGTCAATCTCTTAGAGGTTCGCGAACAACTTCAGGGGGCCAGCGTGGGTGTCACCAGTTTTAATGGCATCGTACTACTGACCGGCCAGGCGCCGTCAGAAGAAGTCCGTAGCTTCGCTGAACAAGTCGTTGCAAGTGTCCGCAAAGTCCGCCGGGTTCACAATGAGATGAATATCTCAGGCTCAAGTTCTACTCTCAAAGGAGCCAACGACGTCTGGTTGACACTGAAAACCAAAAGCCAGCTTCTGGTTGACGAAGGCGTACCCGGACATCGAATTAAAGTTGTTACCGAAAACGGGACCGTGTACCTGATGGGACTGGTCACTCAGTCCGAAGCCGACGCAGCCGTCAATATCGTGAGCGGGTTGGGCGGAGTAGAGAAGATCGTCAAAATCTTCGAGTATATCGATTAATACAGTATCACCAGCTAAAGCGGGATACCCGCTTTAGCTCTCTTTCAAAGCCAATCTTTTATTTCACGACCTTCAGCATTGGACCTTTCTTCTTAGCAGGCTCCGGTACTTCCGGTTCAGGCGGTTGCGGCTGATCCGAATCGTACAGCTCAGCCCCTGGCTCCATACCAAAGCCCATACCTGCCGCATTTTCACGCGCATACATTGCGATCACAGCACCCAACGGAATATACACATCCATCGGCACGCCACCGAACCGAGCGTTAAAACTCAAAACATCATCACCGATTATGAAATCACGCACAGCACTCGGGATAATGTTCAATACAATCTGACCATCTTCCACAAACTGAGTGGGTACAACAACATCTTCCCATTCAGCATTCACGACAACATGCGGTGTCAGATCATTATCGAGCATCCATTCATACAACGCCCGCAACAAATAAGGTCTGCTTGGTTTCATACATACTCCAAAAACAAAAAAAGGGACGAAGTCTCCTTCATCCCCTTATATTCGTAGCCAACACATCGTTAACTACACAGCATTATCAGCTGATTAATCGCGCATCTCACGCTCGGCTTCGGACAGGCTTGCCTGGAACGATTCACGCTCAAACAGACGCTCCATATACTTAACCAGAGGCTTGCACTGCTCTTCAGGTATATCGATACCCAGCATCGGCAAACGCCATAAAACCGGCGCCAGACAGCAGTCAACCAAGGAGAATTCTTCACTCATGAAGAAATCTTTCTCACCGAAGATAGGAGACACTGCAACAAGACTGTCTCGCAGATCTTTGCGCAAACGCTCACCTTCGTCAAAATCTTCCGGATCAGCAAGGATCTGATCGACCAGTGCACACCAGTCACGCTGAATACGATGCATATACAAACGACTTTCAGCACGCGCTACTGGGTAAACAGGAAGCAACGGCGGATGAGGGAAACGCTCATCCAAGTACTCCATCATTACATTCGGCTCATACAGAACCAGCTCACGGTCTACCAACGTTGGCAGACTGTTGTACGGGTTCAGAGAAGCCAGATCTTCCGGCAGATCATTCGCATCACAGTCATGGATCTCTACTGCAACACCTTTTTCAGCAAGCACAATACGCACTCGATGACTGTAGTGATCTTCACCATTGGAATAAAAAGTCATGGAAGAACGCTTTGCCACTACGCCCATCGATTGATCTCCGTATGTTTAGCTTATTCTAGAAACAAATGCGCGGCCCTGACAGGCCGCGCAATAACGTGGGACTATTGTACCACAGAGTTCTTAATGTATATCTCGCCAGTACTCTTTCTTCAGTGCAAATGCGAAGAAGAAGAAGATGAACAGGAAGATAAGTACATAAGTACCGATACGCTGAGAGTCCTGCTTGTACGGTTCGCCGATGTACGCCAGGAAGTTAGTCAGGTCATAGATAACCTTATCAAACTCTTCTGGTGTCAACTCACCCTTAGTAACAGTAGTCATGCAGCTGTTCATGCTCTGACCTGTCAGCGGATCAATCTTGCCGTGCGCCGCATGCTGCTCTTCAGCAGTACAGTTGTTCACCTGAACACCCTGCAGATGCTCCAGTACGTTTGGCATACCAACATCTTTGAAGACTACGTTGTTAACGCCGTACGGACGAGACTCATCCTTATAGAAGCTGCGCAGGTAAGTGTAGATCCAGTCAGGACCACGCAAACGTGACTCCAGAGACAGATCAGGTGGCGGGTTACCAAACCAGTTGGCACCATCTTCAGCTGACATAGAGATAGTCATCTGCTCGCCCACTTTCTGATCACCAAAGATCAGATGCTCCTGAACCAGCTCATTCGGTATTCCTGCATCAATTGCAGTACGCTCAAAACGCTGATATTTAGCAGAATGACAACCCATGCAGTTATTTACAAAAGTCTTCATACCGCGCTGCAGAGATGCGTGATTGGTAGGATCAACTTCAATGTGATCCAGTTGCGCACCACCGCCGGCAGCTGACGCAGTCAGCGGCAGCACTGCCATTACAATAGCAACAAGAAACTTTTTCATTAGCCTGTAACCCTCTCCGGTACCGGTTTAGTGCTTTCCATCTTGGTGTAGATAGGCATCAGGAAGAAGTACGCGAAGTACAGCGCAGTACAGATCTGTGCCATCAGTGTACGTACTGGGTTAGAAGCCACAACACCTAAGTAACCCAAAATCACAAAAGATACACAGAACACAACCAGCATAACTTTACTGATCATACCTTTGTAACGAATGGATTTAACTGGGCTACGATCAAGCCAAGGCAACACAAACAGGATTGCAATCGCACCACCCATCACAACAACACCCGGGAACTGGGAGCCAGCAATTGGCGGAATAGCACGCAGCATTGCGTAAAATGGCGTGAAGTACCATACAGGCGCGATGTGCTCTGGCGTTTTCAGCGGGTTAGCAGGTTCGAAGTTTGGCGCTTCGATCAGGTAACCGCCACCTTCCGGGAAGAAGAAGATAATCGCACAGAATACAAACAGGAAGACAACAACACCCACGATATCTTTAACAGAGTAGTAAGGATGGAACGGGATGCCGTCAAGCGGTACACCGTTTTCGTCTTTCTTCTCTTTGATCTCAACACCGTCTGGGTTGTTAGAACCTACTTCGTGCAGCGCGATGATGTGCAGAACAACCAGCGCTAACAATACGATAGGTAAAGCAACGACGTGCAATGCAAAGAAACGGTTCAGAGTGATACCGGAGATCAGGTAGTCACCACGGATCCATAGAGCAAGGTCTTCACCAACCCAAGGCACAGCACTGAACAGAGATACGATTACCTGCGCACCCCAGTAAGACATCTGGCCCCATGGCAGCAGATAGCCCATGAATGCTTCAGCCATCAACGCCAGGTAGATCGTCATACCGAAGATCCAAACCAGCTCACGCGGCTTACGGTAAGAACCGTACATCATGCCTCGCAGCATATGCAGGTACACAACACAGAAGAACGCAGACGCACCGGTAGAGTGCATGTAACGTAACAACCAACCGTATTCCACGTCACGCATGATGTATTCAATAGATGCGAATGCGCCTTCAGACGTAGGCGTGTAGCTCATTGTCAACCAAACACCGGTCAGGATCTGGTTAACCAGAACCAACAGCGCCAAAGAACCAAAGAAGTACCAAAAGTTGAAGTTCTTTGGTGCGTAATATTTAGACAGGTGATCTTCCCACATTGCAGTTGCAGGGAAACGATCATCAATCCAGCCCATCAGACCCGGATTTCCTTTATTGCGGTAACCAGCCATTATGCGGTCTCCTGATCTACACCAACGATGATCACATTATCACTTTCATAGTGATGAGGTGGGATCACCAGGTTACTTGGAGCTGGGGAGCTATTCATTACACGGCCAGACAAATCAAATCGAGAACCGTGACATGGGCAGTAATAACCACCCACCCAATCAGCACCCAGGTCTTCTGGAGCCAGTTCTGGACGGTAGGTCGGAGAACAACCCAGGTGAGTACAGATACCCACCAGCACAGCAATATCCTCACGAATCGCGCGCGCCGCTGTTTTTGGAATGTACGCAGGCTGCTGCGCAGCATTCTCAGAATTGGGATCCTGCAGATTGGTCAGATTGGCCAGACTTTCCAGCGCTTCTGGACTACGACGAACAATCCACACTGGCTTACCGCGCCATTTAGCGATTGTCTGCTGACCAGGCTCAAGCTTGCTGATGTCCACCTTTACAGGTGCACCCGCAGACTTCGCCTTGGCACTTGGATTCCAAGAAGCTACGAACGGGACAGCCGCTCCTACAGCACCAACCGCACCAACTGCGGATGTAGCACCGAGAAGGAGGCGACGCCGACCCTTATTCACGCCGTCATTGCTCATTTAAGATGTTCTCCCCTACTCGACCTCAAGTATTTTGCAGATGCAAAAACCATTGGCCGCTAAGTATAAAAAGCCACGGAAACATGGATTCTAAAAATGGCCAAGATATTAAAGAAATTACCCCTTTCTTACAAGGTGAATTAGGCTTATGGCCGCAAAATTAGATTAAAGTATTGACCTGAACACTGCCCCAAAAAACAGGCACAAAAAAACGCCTGATCCCAAGGGAAGCAGGCGTTTTTCTTGTATTTTGCGCTGCAACAACAGCGCAGCGAATTAACGCTTGGAGAACTGAGGCTTCTTACGTGCTTTACGCAGACCCACTTTCTTACGTTCTACCATACGAGCATCGCGAGTAACGTAACCCGCTTCACGCAGTGCTGGGCGCAGAGTTTCATCATACTCCATCAGCGCACGAGTGATACCATGACGAATCGCACCCGCCTGACCAGTACCGCCACCGCCTTTTACGGTAACGTATACATCGAATTTACCCAGGCTATCAGTCAGTTCCAGCGGCTGACGTACGATCATACGTGCAGTTTCGCGACCAAAGAACTGATCCAAAGAACGATCGTTTACAACGATGTTACCAGTGCCCGGACGCAGGAATACGCGAGCAGTAGATGTTTTACGACGGCCTGTGCCGTAATACTGAGTAGACATATCAACCTTCCCCTTAGACGTTCAGTTCTACAGGCTGCTGAGCCTGATGCGGATGTTCGGAGCCAGCGTACACTTTCAGTTTGGTGTACATAGCACGACCCAGCGGACCTTTTGGCAACATGCCTTTAACAGCCAGCTCAATAGTGCCCTCTGGGAAGGTTTCGATCATTTTCTGGAAAGAAGCTTCTTTCAGACCACCTGGGTAGCCAGTGTGACGGTAGTAGATTTTGCCGTCGCGCTTGTTACCAGTAACATTTACTTTCTCAGCATTGATTACAACGATGTAGTCACCGGTATCAACGTGAGGAGTATATTCAGCTTTATGCTTGCCGCGCAGACGACGAGCGATTTCAGTAGCCATACGACCCAGGGTTTTACCCTCTGCGTCAATTACAAACCAGTCGCGTTTTACTTCGGCTGGCTTAGCAACGAAAGTTTTCATTGATATTTCGCCTTTACTTAATTTAGGGCTAGTAGCAAAACGCCGAAACATGGGCTCTGCGACCGACCTAACTTATAATTATTGGTTGTTTTCAGTAGCCCTGAAAACAACAATTACCTTTCCCGAAATGAAAGGAGCGCGAATTATAGACAACCCGCGCTCCAATATCGAGAACTTTTTACAGATCAGATCAGATTTTAGTGCGATTCAGAATCAGCTGTTACGCACGGTGTGCGCGTGCCAGATATTCGTGCGACTGCATCTCCAGCAAACGACTTTGTGTACGCTCGATCTCAAACTCCAGGCGACCTTCTGTATAGATCTCATGAATCGGTTTTTCAGCCGTCAGAATCAGCTTCACACCACTATCGTAAAACTCGTCAACCATATTGATAAAGCGACGTGCGGAGTCATCGTTTGAACGACCTAACTGCGGCACACCACTGACCAATACTGCATGGTAAATTTTTGCCAGCTCGATGTAATCGTTCTGAGAGCGCGGCCCTTCACACAGCTCTGTGAAATCAAACCACACTACATCTTCGCAGCAACGACGAGACTGAATTCCACGCCCGTTTATTTCCACCAGCTCGCGTTCGACCACTTCCTCCAGATCAGGAGATAAGCTTTCAAAACTCGCGTTCAGGCTTTCATCGGCCTTGTTATCCAGAGGGCAGTGATAAAGTTCAGCCTGCTCCAAAGCACGCAGACGGTAATCCACCCCACCATCAACGTTCAATATTTCAGTGTATCGATTCAGCATATCGATCGCCGGCAAGAAACGAGCACGCTGCAGACCATCTTTATAAAGGCCATCAGGAACGATGTTAGAAGTTGCAACCAGAGATACGCCGTTTGCAAACAACTGCTCCATCAATCCAGCCAGGATCATGGCATCGGTAATATCGGAAACAAAGAACTCATCGAAGCAGATAACACGCGCCTCTTCAGAGTATTTCTTACCAATGACAACTAGTGGATTGGGGGTACCATCAAGCTCTTTCAGCTCTTTGTGCACACGCTGCATAAACCGGTGAAAGTGGGTACGCATTTTCTGCTCGAATGGCAGACTGTCGTAGAAGGTATCCATCAGATACGTTTTACCACGACCAACACCGCCCCAGAAATACAGGCCCTTGATCGGTTCAACCGTCTCTTTTTTGAATTTGCCGGACAAACGCTTCATCAACCCTTGCTTGGGCTGCTGTTTCACTGCAGTCAGATCATCGTACAGACGCTGCAGGTTTTTAACCGCCATTTCCTGAGCCGGGTCGTAAGAAAAATCGTCCCGTTCCAGGTCCTTCTTATAACGCTCCAGAGGAGTCATAGCCGCCGTTCCACTTTATCAATTGGTTACCTGTTAAACAGGGGCGCACTTTACCTATCTGATGGCTATTTAGCAAATGCAACAAAAGGCTAGGATAGCCCCAGCAGACGAATCAATGGCGGCAACATAAAGGCCGTAAATGTACCCGTCATACCCATCGCCAAGCCTCCAAACGCCCCGGCAATAGCTCCGTACTCAAACGCATACGCTGTACCCATTGCGTGCGCCGCAACACCGAGTGAAAACCCCCGAATAGCGGGATCTTCAACCTTGAGCATTTTGCAGATAAACGGAGACATCAGACACCCCAAAGCACCGGTTATTAACACCAACCCAGCCGTCAACGATGGATACCCGCCGATCTTCTCCGCAACCCCTATCGCAATAGGCGTAGTCACCGACTTCGGTGCCAGCGACAACAAGGTCTGCATCGACAAGTCCAACCAGATACCAACTGCAATTGCGGTTAATGCCGCCACCAACGCACCAACCGTACAGGCCACCAGCAACGGCACAAGCATCGACCGCACACGAGCCAGGTTGTCATATAGGGGAACAGCCAAAGCAACCACCGCAGGCCCCAACAGGAAGGAGATAAACTGAGCACCATCTTTATAGGTCTCGTAAGGCGTATCCGTCAGCTTTAACAATCCAATGATTAATAACAACCCAACAACAACCGGATGTAATAGCGGGGTGCGCTTAGCCAGTCGATTGATCCAGGAAGCGATCATGAACGCAACAACCGTGACAATTATCCATAGCAACGGAGACGCCTGAAATTCTAACCACAGACTCATTTTTTCAACTCTCCCTGGACGTGGGATTTATCAGCCGATGAATGCGTCCATTTCAGCAATAGCGTAACGATCAACAACGTCACAAATGTACTCGCCACCAATGCAGCCAATATCGCCACCCATCCAGCCGCGATCAATTCAAAATGCACCATCAGACCAACACCTGCCGGCACCAGCATCATCGGCAATATTGATAGCAGGCCTTCTGCGCTTGTACGTAAGCCACCAGCAACCTCTCCTCTCAGCACCAGCCCTATTAATAGCAAGACCATCCCAACCACAGCCCCTGGCACCGGAATATCCAATCCGTAAACGATCAATTCGCCGAGCAACTGACAACAAAGAAGAA
Organism: Oceanospirillaceae bacterium; assembly: GCA_023954795.1. Lineage (GTDB taxonomy): Bacteria > Pseudomonadota > Gammaproteobacteria > Pseudomonadales > Balneatricaceae > Pontibacterium. The sequence continues at coordinate 18,293 of JAGSHA010000017.1, forward strand.
CCAAAAATCCTGCAACCATCTTACCGACCTACATCCGTTTATCTTCAGTCTTGATTCAGCGAACTGGAATGATCGCCAGTACGCTCAGCAATTCAACCGCCGCCCACAGCGCAAATAGCAAAAACAACACACCACTTACCTGATGAACCCAGTGGATAGGCAAGCGCTGGAGCAATGTCCTTCCCACCAGCACCCCGATTAACGTTGTCGCACTTAGCGCAAGGGTCGACCCAATCCATACACCCAATGCCGGTTCAACTCCGGCTAATCCCGCAACAGCAATTTGGGTTTTATCACCAAACTCGGCCAGGAAAATCAGTAAAACTACGGAGAACAACAAATGCCTGCCCACTTTTTTATCATTTCCATCCGCATCTTCTTCGCTATTTTCACGTAGAGATTGAATGCCAAATAATAGAAATAGTAAGCAAACAGCGACCAGCACCAACCACTCAGGCAACCAACGTGCAGCGACAGCCCCAATCGTCACACCCAGCAGATTCAGCAAAGAGAACGCAACTATCGCCCCTAGCAACACTGGCCAAGGCCGATATCTAGTCGCCAACGTCATGCAGACCAGCTGGCTTTTATCACCAAACTCAGCAATAAACACCAGAATGAATGATTTGAATACAGGGGCAAACAGCTCCATCGAGGGCAATCCTAAGAGTAATCACGAGAAGAGATGCATTATACGGACAGTCGATCAAACCTGCACCGACCTGCAGTCAGAGCAAAATACAGATAAATAAGAAGCCATTGTTGATTATGGCGCTGGGACCTCAGAGCGGACATCCCGGAAAGGAGTACTGGTCAGATATCTGACCAGTACCTTTAAATAATTAGTGCTTGTGCTGGTGCTGCATCTTGCCCTGCATCGCCTTCACACGGGCACTGACTGTCAGTTCCTGACCCGTCGTAAATTTAAGCGTCAAAGGGACTACCTGATCCTTTTTCAGCGGAGACTTTAGCTTAATCAGCATAATATGATAGCCGCCCGGCTCAAGCTGCACCTTACCATCCACCGGTACCTGCAGACCTTTTACTTCAGCCATCCGCATCACGCCATCTACCATAGTGGTCTGATGAACTTCGACGACTTCCGCAACCGGACTAGACGCGGATGTTACCTGCAAGACCTCATCCCCGGTATTCTGCAACTCCATATAGGCAGCGGAGTTCTTGGCCACTGGCGGTACCAGACGCACCCAAGCGCCATGCGCCATTACGCCTTTTGCCATTGCATGACCTTCACCCGCCTGTGCAACAATTGAGAAGACCATCCCCACTAACAACATGGCCATGCTACTTAACAGCTTAAACTTCATATTTCTCTCCCCAGATAGATACGTGCGCATCATAGCTGAGCCGCAATATGCAGAGGAAGCACTCCTCCGCGGCAGATTGTCGCGCCAAACGGCATATAAGTACGAATATAGACTCAGGACACAAATTCAGGCTCACTTATTGCAAATGATAATGATTATCACTAATATCCAGCTATACCGTTTACTAAGGAGCTACACATGGCGTATATCATTGATGCTTGGCTGGACTGTCCACGACCTTATCTGAAAGTTCTGAACAGCATTTCAGGTCGCGAGGTGCTCAAGTTCGAATCAGGTGAACTTAACAATATGCTGGAAAATGGAGACGTGTGTGTCGACGACCTTCGCACGACCAATCAACAAACACTAGAAGAGGTTGTGAGACAGCTC
>JAGSHA010000088.1 GCA_023954795.1 Oceanospirillaceae bacterium
AACAGGTCTGAAACCCTGTTTTCGACGCTATGAATTTCCGTGAACTCAGTAAAAATGGCAAATTCATCTCCACCCAAACGGGCCAGAATATCACCCTCACCGACACAGCCTTTGATCCTTTTGGCAATCGCCTGCAACAACAGATCACCCACGCCGTGTCCCTGGGTATCGTTCACACTTTTAAAATCATCGACATCCAAAGAAATAAACGCACCGAAATTGCCGCGCGCTTTAATATTAATAAGCTCGCGCTCCATCTGAGCGTTAAATTCGTATCGATTCAACAATCCGGTGAGCGAATCATGGGTTGCCTGATAGGAGATCAGAACCTGAGCTTCTTTCTCAGAGGTAATATCACGATGGATCGCAACATAGTGCTTTGCCTCACCCACATCATCCGGGATCAGGCTAATACTGGTAAACACAGGATATATCTGACCGGTTTTACTCCGGTTCAGAAACTCGCCTCGCCAATAGCCCTTCGCAGAAAGGTCCAGCCATAGCTGCTGGTAAAACTCCCCACCCTGTTGCCCTGCGCTGAGTATGCGTGGATTTTCACCTTGCAGCTCATCCATAGAGAAGCCAGACATCTCTTCAAGCGAGGCGTTTACATAAACGATTTGATTCTCTGCATTGGTGATAATGATTCCATCTTTGGAAAAGTCATACACCTGCTGAGCGATGAGAAGACGGTCATTCTTTTCCTGCAGCTGCGCAATCTCCGTTTTCAACAGATGCTCATATTTGATACGTTCGAGTTCTCGCGATGCCCTGACCGCAAAGGTGTTGAAGTAGCGGGATATATAATCAACATCAGTTTCGTCAATCGGCGTTTCAAATAACGCGGATAAAATACCAATCACCTGCCCGTCTGCGTCCTGCAGTGTGATCCCGATATAGCCCTCGATGGACATATCTCGCAGGAGTGTGTCATCAGGATAGGATTCAACCACACCATTGAGAATACAAGCCTCCCCTGAACAACGCAGGTCTTCACACGGAGTGCCTTTAAGGTCATATCGTAGAGCTGGGAGAAGCTCACCCTTCCCCCAGAGAGAGACGGTTTCTGCCTGATGATCACCCCATACACGAGCCACAAAGGTGTAATCAGCTGACAGCAATTCGCCAAGCTTTTTCATCAGCACATTGAAGTAACCCTCACCACAGAGTTCACTCAATTCATCGGCACTGAAAACTACACTCTCGCTTATCGACACACGCACTACCTAACTATTCAACAGAATACCCCTGACTCGAGTGTGCCCCGCGCCCTATCCTCCGTTGATTTGCGCTGTGACGTTCACCACTCGAACCGTTCACTATTAGATAGGTGTCGGCAAGATCTGCCATTTCTGTACCCCTAAACGCGACAATGCGCCCTCTCCGGTCAGATCCAGATCTCACTCAACGGGGTATCTTCACTGTATCGATGACGAATTTGCGCCTGTAGCAGCTCGGCGGTAGCTAAAGCATCCACCATCGCGTCATGTTGCGCATAATGCGGCAAGCCATAGCGACTGCGGCTATCGCCCAGGCGGATAGAGGTGGGTTTGCGGCCGAAGACACGACCACAAAATGAAGAAAAGCCTTTACGATAACGCTGCGCTTCCAGCTCCATGGTATCGACCACCGGAAACTGAATCCCCTCGCCTACCCGGCGTGCAATACCCGAATTTAGGAACTCACGTTCAATATAACGATAATGGACCACCACCACCCGACCCGCGATCGCTTCCAGCAGAGGCCCCATAACGGAATGCAGATCCGGAGCGCCATCAATATCGGAATGTGTGATGCCGTGAATCACCACCGAGTTCTCTTCCATCTCTTTACGCGGTGTCAGAAGCCAGTGGCGGGCATCGCGTACCCGAATACGTTGCAGATCAAACGGCACTAAACCGATACTGACGATCTCATCATGCTCGGCATCCAACCCGGTCGTTTCAAAGTCCAGCGCGACAAACGGCACATCAGCCAACGGAGTATCCGCCGCCGGGCACCCTGCGGCATAGAAAAGCTGCAGCCGTTCATCATGTGAACTCAGGGCGAGCTCACGAAACAGTAATGGCCAGTCGGAGACAGTCTGTAAGGGTGTAGTCGCCATTATTATTTCCGCGTGTAGGGATAACGGAACTTAAGGAAACGCTGGGCATTGCTGAGAACCAGAAACGCCTCTTTGAGATTTCGCCGTTCAAAGTCAGACACATTATCCGGCTCGATATTGTTATCCGGCGCACGTCCTGACTCCACATCCAGTGCCTGATGGCGGATACGCACCATCGAGATAAACTCCAGCGCATCACGCAGATCGGTACCACGATCTTGCGGCAAAATACCCGCATCGATCACATCATCCAGACGCTCAAACGAGTTACGTGCGGTCGAGCCTACCGCCAGCGCATGCACGCGGATCAGATCAGCCAGCGGTGCGGTACCACGGCGCTTAAGATTGATTGAGTTACGGTGCTGCCCATCCTTCTCCATCACAAAGCCTTTGAAGAAGCCCAATGGAGGCGTGCGACTAAGCGAGTTACGAGCCAGACAGGCCAGGAAACGCGGAGACATACTGGAGCGACGCACGATAAAGGTGTTCAGCTGCTTCGCCCAGTCTATGCGTCCCCAGACACCGTCCAGATCAAAGAAGATAGAGCAGTTTAACAACGCCTCCGGATCCGGGTTATCGATCCAGTCGGCAAAGCAGGCTTCCCATTCACGCCGGGTTTTCCGCCATTTTGGATTGGTCGCCATGATCAGGCCAGTACAATAGGTGTAACCACAGGCGGCCAGACCATCACTGACAAACTGCGCCAGCTCCTCAAAATACTCGCCGTGTAACTTGGGGTCATAGCGGTTGTCGAGAATCAGCGCGTTATCCTGGTCGGTGATGATCAGCTGCTCATCCCGCGCCATCGAGCCCAACGCCAAAAAGCAATAAGGCACCGGCGGCGCACCTAATTTCTCTTCCGCCAGTTCCAGCAACCGCTGCTTGAAGCTGCGCCCGATCACAGACAGAGCACTGCCGATCATATGGGAGTTCGCATCCTCATTCACCATCCGTACAAAACAGGCGTTCACCTGCTTCGATAGCTGTACGAGCTCTTCAACACTCTGCTGGCGCAAAATAGTGCTGACCATATACAAGCTACTTTGGGATTCATAACGAACGATATCGGATGTGGCAATCACACCAATTGGACGCTTGCCGTCCATCACCGGCAGGTGGTGCAGGTTAAAGCGCAGCATCGTCAGCATCGCTTCAAATACGTACGCATCATCATCCAGCGTGATGGGACCGCTGGTCATCACCTCAGTCACCGGCCGATCCAGATCAATCCCCGGTGCAACAACCCGGATACGCAGATCACGATCAGTAAGGATGCCCGCCAGCAAAGGCTCGTCGTCATCCGCACTTTCAGCATCCTGATGCAAAATTAATAGCGAGGATACGGCCTCTTCCGCCATTTTCTGTGCAGCCTGCCGAATTGAGGCAGAAGCATCAATGGTGACCGGCTCACGAGAGATCAGCGTGCTGACCTTCGACACCATCAGGTCGTTATTTTCCTGTTTGCTGGACACCGCCTGACGCAGGCTGTTGTCGTCCATCTCCACAAAATAGGCGAATTCATCAAACTGATCGCACAACTCGGTGAACAGCGTTTCAGGGATAAAGTAGATCAGCGAGTCTTCCAGCGTACGGGCTGGCAGACGCACTTTGTTGTTCATCAACAAGCCGAGCTGACCGAACAGATCACCCTCACTTAAGCGGTTATAGAGATCGCCGTTGCGACGATAAATCTCAACCGCCCCGCTGCGAATCACACACAGATCACGAATCTCATCACCAAAGCGGTATATATCGGCACCCGACCGGTAATAGGAGATCTCAACCTGAGTCGCAATATGGTTCACCGTGTCTTCCGGCAATGTGTTAAACGGCGGATACTGACTTAGAAAACCCGCAATCTCTATCTGTTCGGCTTCCATACTATCTCTACTTTATCTCTCGATCAGAGCGGCCTTTTTATACGCTCCAACAACATGGATCAATACTCGATCACCACATCACTGGTTGGTACACAGCAGCAAGACAGTACATAACCCGCCGCTGCATCATCGTCGGTAATCCCGCCGTTATGCTCCATGGTGGTCTCACCGTCCTTAACCATTACCTTACAGGTACCGCAGATCCCCATACCGCATGCTTTAGGAATGTGCAGATCCAGTTTAGATGCCGCCGCATGCAAGGTCTCACCCGGTGCAATCTGGATGCTTTTGCCATTGTTGGCGAACTCTACCCGCAACATATCGGATTGGACAATCGCATCAGACTCAACCTGAGCGGTTTCCGCCTGCTCTTTTGCATCTTCAGCAATATCGATCGGTGTCGCGCCAAAGGATTCTTCATGATAGCGGCTCATATCGAAGCCTTTGCTTTCCAGCAAGTTCTTCACCGCTTTCATGTAAGGACCCGGGCCACAACAGAAGACCTCACGCTCCATAAAGTCGGGCGCAATCATCTCCAGTTTAGACGCATCAAGATACCCACGATATCCGTGCCATGCCTGACCATTCTCGATGCTTTCGCAAATCAGGTGCAGATTAAAGTTACCAATACGCGACGCCATATGATCCAGCTCACGCTGATAGATAATATCGCGGGGCGTGCGCGCACTGTGCACAAACGCCATATCCACATCGGCATTGGTATCAAACCACCAGCGTGCCATGGACATCGTTGGGGTAATACCGACACCGCCAGACAGCAACAACACTTTTTCGGCCGGGTAATCGATGCAGTTAAAGACACCCACCGGGCCGTGTACCGCCAGTTCGTTGCCCTCGGACAGGTTATCGTGCAACCAATTGGATACCAGACCACCCGGCACACGCTTCACCGTAATGGAGAAACTGTACGGCACCGATGGCGAGCTGGAGATCGTGTACGAACGCATGATCGGCTTACCGTCAATCTCTAACTCCAGCGTGACAAATTGACCGGGTTTAAAGAAGTACATCACCGGCTGCTCAGACATAAAGCAGAACGTACGTACATCCCAGGTTTCTTCAATCACCTTTACACAGCGGACATTGTGACGACCATTGACCCAGGTTTGCGTTTTAACCGGGATAAAGCTGTCTGAATTGACAGTCACTGGCACTGAATTGGTCATAGTTGTTCTCTCATTCGGGGGATCTTTCAGCAGTTCCGCCCATTGTCGGCGCAGACACTTTTTCCTAGTTAGCCATCCACGACAATAAGTTGCTTATTGCGACCACCCCACAGCAGCCCAGCGACCGAGGTCGATTTATGTACAGCATCATGTCGCGAATGGTCATTCCGCGATCCCACGCTTGAGCGAGCATAGCCCCATCAACAATGTCATCACGGGTCGCAGGGTTATAGCGTGCCAACACACCAACCCATGAACCACGGATACATCAAATAATCTGCACTCTGGTGCTAGTGAGGATAAAAATAAAATGAACCAGAATGACCTGATCAATACCCGTAATGCGACGATGGACGAAGCACGCGAAGAGATGGCAAACCTGCTCGAAGCGCGCCCGGCCAACTACTCCCTTCCGCAGCCGCTTTACAACGACCCGCAGATGTTCCGCGTCGACATGGAAGAAGTGTTCCAGAAAGAGTGGTTGTTTGTTGGCATGACCAGCGAAGTTCCAAACAAAGGTGACTACTTCACCGTTGAGATCGGCCAGAACCCGGTACTGGTTGTCCGCGATGCCGACGGCAGCGTGAATGCATTCCATAACACCTGTCGCCACCGTGGCTCCCGCATTTGCACCGAACACCGCGGAAAAGTAGCCAATCTGGTGTGCCCATACCACCAGTGGACCTATGACCTGAAAGGCAACCTGTTGTTCGCGGGCACTGAAATGGGCGACGCGTTCGATATGAAAGAACACGGCCTGAAGAAAGCGCACACCAAAACCGCCGGAGGTTTCATCTTCGTTTGTCTGGCGAAGAACGAACCTGAAGGTGATTTTGATGACTTCCTGGCAACGCTGGAAGAGTACATGGAACCGTACGATGTGGAGAACACCAAGCTAGCGGTGGAATCCAACATGTACGAACAGGCTAACTGGAAGCTGGTCATCGAAAATAACCGCGAGTGCTACCACTGCGCTAACAACCACCCAGAACTGCTAAACACCCTGCTAGAGTGGGATGACACGAACGATCCGCGCGCCTCTGACGACTTTAAAGAACACTGCGCAGCGCAAGCCGCTGAATGGGACGCAGAAGGTATCCCACACGAACACCGCAGTTTTGGTCCGGGCCTGCGCAACCGTATCGTACGTATGCCGCTGAAAAAAGGCACTCACGTGATGACACTGGATGGCGAAGCGGGCTGTAAAAAGCTGCTGGGCCGCGTGAAGAACCCAAGCCTCGGCTCCATGCGTATCCTGCACCTGCCAAACTCCTGGAACCACATGCAGTCTGATCACTTCATCGTGTTCCGCGTGCTGCCGATCTCCGCGCAGGAATCGATTGTGACCACCAAATGGTTCGTACACAAAGACGCAGTAGAAGGTGTTGATTACGATGTCGCTCGCCTACGCCAGGTGTGGGACGCAACCAATGAACAAGACCGTATTCTGGGTGAAGAAAACCAACGCGGTATCAACTCCATCGGCTATCAGCCAGGTCCGTACTCCGAAACCTTCGAGTTCGGCATCGTCAATTTCATGGAATGGTACAGCGAAACCGTACAGAAAAACCTGAAAGGCTAAGGAACCTATGAATAAGTCCGAAACGACTCTGGTTTTCAGAGCAAGTCGAGATCAAGGCAGCGATTACAGCCATGCTGGTTGCCTGGCGAAAATTGCTAACGTAGAGATCGAGTTGCTCTGAAAGCCCCGAAGGGCGGGTGTTAAAACAGCTTTCTGCGTTGTCAGGCAGCTTGGAAAGGACCAGCCATTCCACTGCGCTGCCTTTCGCTCATAAAGCTGTTTTATCGCCCGCAGAGAAAGTCTCGGACTTGTTCACAGGTTCCTAAACTGTTCTGCCTGACCGCTGAGGTGTTATCCGTACCCTGCACCCCAGCGGCGCGCTCTTTTTTGATCACGACAGGCACTACCGATATACGAAGTCCCTCAGGAGCGGCCCGTCAATCGGCCGACAATCGCCGCTACCTGAGCTTCGACCCGGCACCTATGGACCTCAACAGAGAGCATGGCAAGCCAGCGATCATCGCTGGCTTTTTTATGTTTAGACACATAAATATATTGTCCAACTGCATACCCTCCAACTAACTACACTAGTTATTGACTGTTTACTCGAATAAAATAAACGGTTCACATCCGTCACTGATGTAACCAATATGCCTAGCAAGAACGCTGACCAAATCCCCGGGCTGGAAACACTTTTCGATCAACTGGCCGACGCCGTGTATCTGATCGATCCTGTTACTTCAAATATCGTATGGGGTAATACTCAGGCTTGGAAAAGTCTTGGCATGAGCCCAAATGACATCCTCAATCACAGCGTTCTAAGCCTGCAAAATGATGTACATGGTGCACCGCAGTGGAAGGATATTGCCGATGAGATATTCAAAACAGACTGCTTTCGATTTCTAGGCAGGCATCAACACCGTGATGGACATGAGATAGAAGTCGAAGTGAATACAACTCACTTCACCTGGAATGATCAACGCTTCTTTTTGTCTGTCGCCCGGGACATCACGAACCGAGTACTACAAGAACCTTCTGCTTCAGAAGACAACTCCAGCGAACTTTTCGCGCTCAATGAAGCCAGCGATGGCACATGGGACTGGAGCATTCAGACTGGTGAGGTCACCTTCAGCCCACAACTCAAACGCCTTTTGGGTTATGGCCCCGATGAGATGCCGGGCGTACTGGATACCTGGAAAGACAACATCCATCCCGAAGATGCACCGCTGGTGCTCGCCACGATACAAGAACACCTGAATGGACAGCGTCCACGCTACGAAGCCACCTATCGACTGCGTAACAGAAACGGACACTATCTCTGGGTTCAAGATCGCGGGCGAATCTGTGAGCGCGATGAAAACGGATCACCCACCCGTGCCATGGGCATGGTTCACAACATCACCGACCAGAAACATGTGGAGCTTAATCTTCAAAAACTGGCCTCCTATGATTTGCTGACCAGCCTGGTTAATCGCCGCGAGGGGATGAAACAACTTGTACTGCAGATGAACCTTGCCCGACGATTGAAAAAGCCACTCGGCATCGCCTACCTCGACATTGATCACTTCAAGCGGATCAACGACGTATTTGGACATCAGCAAGGTGACGAAACACTGAAGAAACTGGCGAAAGTACTGCAGCGCGCGATACGTTCATCCGACACCATATGTCGCTGGGGTGGCGAAGAATTTCTGCTGTTTGCCAACAACACGGACCTCGATGACATGGTGGCATTAGGCGAAAAAATCCGACGCGAAGTACGAGCCGCTTTTTTCGATGACCGCTGCCCCATCACCATCAGTCTAGGTATCACCACCTCCAACGGTGAAGAGGAAATCTCTGAAACGTTAGCGCGTGCCGACACCGCCATGTACCGTGCCAAACACAATGGGCGAAACCGCGTAGAGTTCACCTCACCCGATATGCAACCTTCATCAGTTGAGCTGTAAAGCTCAGCTTTTACACCGCCCTCGCGATTATTCACTCTCGCTCAACAACACTCGTATCCGTTACGCGATACCCGCGTGTCCGTCTACACTAAGAACTAACTTCAACGCTGAGACCTACACATGGAAAATTTCCTTAACGCGATGCCCAAGGCTGAACTGCACCTGCATATCGAAGGTACCCTTGAACCGGACCTGATGTTCAGTCTGGCAGAACGTAACGGAATTAGACTGCCCTACGCGTCCGTAGAAAAGCTTAAGGCAGCATACGATTTTGGCAATCTTCAGGATTTTCTTGATCTCTACTACCAGGGTGCCGATGTCCTGCAAACAGAGCAGGATTTTTACGACCTCACCTGGGCCTACATCGAGCACTGCCGCGTGCAGCACGTGATCCATATAGAACCCTTTTTCGACCCTCAAACGCACACCGATAGAGGCATTCCCTTTGCCACAGTGATCAACGGCATCACCCGTGCATTAGACGATGCAAAAACACAATTCGGAATAAGTTCTGAGCTGATCATGTGTTTCCTGCGCCACCTGTCTGAAGCGCAAGCCTTCGACACCTTACAACAAGCAGAACCCCATCTGGACAAGATCATCGGTATCGGTCTGGATAGCTCCGAACAAGGCCATCCACCGGCCAAGTTCGAACGCGTCTTCGCCAAAGCCAAATCGATGGGATTATTGCTCGTTGCCCATGCCGGTGAAGAAGGCCCCGCACAGAATGTTATCGATGCACTGGATATGCTGCATGTTGATCGCATCGACCACGGCGTTCGCGCGTCTGACGATCCTCAGCTCATCCAACGTCTGGCTAAAGAGAAGATCGCCCTCACCGTCTGCCCTCTCTCCAATACCCGCCTCAAAGTCTTCAGCGATATGAGCGAACACAACATTCTGCAGATGCTCGACGCCGGGGTAAAAGTGACGGTTAACTCTGACGATCCTGCCTACTTCGGTGGCTACCTGACGGAAAACTTCGTCGCGCTGTACCGTGCTTTAGATATGACCAAAGAACAGGCGTTGGCACTGAGCCGAAACAGTTTCGAATACAGCTTTGCCAGCCCGGAAAGGAAGGAAGAGATGCTGGGGTTGTTAGAGCAGTATCGGAGTTGAGTAAAGTTATGTGAGTAGATATTCCAATGGGATTGGCTACTCGTATTGAGCTTCACCACTATGGCTCTTTTTGGGGTAGAGAGATGTCCGCTTTCGGCACATTGCGGACACTGGTTGTTTTCATTCTCAATGGTCTATCCTGCTTGCAACGCATTCCAAACTTTTACTGTGCGAGCATGATAATGCAAACGATCTTAGATCAGGCTCATACGTGGTTTCTTGAAAAGATAACCTACACAGATTCCCTTAATATATGGCTTACTGAAGGAAAGAAAGGGGCCTCTAAAGAACGTGTCATTGGTGAGATGAGACTTAAGGAGGCAAGTCCAGTATTACCTGATACGTCAAGCAAAAGAGTAAGGCTAATTTTTAGAAATTGTATATCG
>JAGSHA010000169.1 GCA_023954795.1 Oceanospirillaceae bacterium
GAATTCGGCGATGACAAAGACCGCGTCGTGAAACGCGCTAACGGTCAGACAACCTACTTTGCCTCCGATATCGCGTACCACATGAATAAGTTTGAACGTGGCTACGACAAAGTCATCAACATCTGGGGCGCGGATCACCACGGTTACATCACCCGTGTAAAAGCCGCTATTCAGGCACTGGGCTACGATCCAGAGCGTCTGGTGGTCCGTCTGGTTCAGTTTGCGATCTTGTATCGCGGCGAAGAACGCGTGCAGATGTCCACACGCTCCGGCTCTTTTGTAACCCTGCGCGAACTGCGTGACGAAGTTGGCAGCGATGCCTGTCGTTTCTTCTATGTGACCCGCAAAGCGGAACAGCACATGGACTTCGACCTGGAGCTGGCGAAGTCAGAATCCAAGGACAATCCGGTTTACTACATTCAGTACGCCCATGCCCGTGTATGTTCTGTCATGCGCAAGCTGGACGAAGCGGGCTGGTCCTGGGATAAGGCTGCTGGCCTCGCAGCACTGTCACGTCTGGAAACCGAACACGAAAAAGACCTGATCACCAAGCTGTCCAAGTACCCGGATGTCCTGAAAAACGCCGGTCTTTCTCACGAGCCTCACATGCTGGCAAATTACCTGAAAGAGCTGGCAAGCGATTTCCATACGTATTACAACGCGCAGAAGATGTTGATCGACGATGCAGAACTGCGTAATGCTCGCCTCACCCTGAGTGAAGCCTCGCGCCAGGTGATCTCTAACGGCCTGCAGCTGCTCGGCGTTAGCGCACCGGAGCACATGTAAGCATGGCAGCGCGCAAAGACTTTGCCTCTAAAAAGCGGAATGGCAAAACCGCCACCCGCAGCAGCGGCAAAAAACCCGCAGCACCGCGCAAGCAGCAACCGGCGGCGAAGAGCAAAAAGCCCTTCCCGCTAAAACTGCTGCTGGTCACGGTGTTGATGTCTGGCGCGCTGGGCTATCTTCTGTACAGTCTGATACAGGTAAAACCAGGGAACACGGGCACAGTGACGACCGTCAGCAAACCCGCTCCTAAACCTAAAGCCGAAGAGAAGAAACCCGAAAAGCCTAAAACGGCGGCGGCAAAACCGGACACAGCTTCTACGGATGAAAAACGCTTCGAGTTTTATCAGATGCTACCCAAAAGCGAGGTAACGACTTCCGACCCTACGGTTTATAAGTCCACACCTCGCAATGCGGTCAACGTCACCCAGTACCTGTTGCAAGCGGGATCTTTCCGTAATCCAGCTGATGCTGATCGGATGCGCGCCCAGTTGATATTGCTGGGGCTGCCAAACGTGCGCAGTGAAAAAACGGCCAGCGGTAACGGCGGTACCTGGTACCGTGTGCGTACCGGCCCTTTTAAAAATCGCACGGACCTGAGAGACGCCACCAACAAGCTGGCAAAACAGAACATCTTCCCGCTTAAGATCAAAGCCAACTGATCTCATTCGCTTTAAAATGCCCTGCTTTGGTCGAACCTTGCAGGGCAGCCCTTGAAAAAGCCCCGCACGCATCCATATCTAAGTCATTCGATAAACTACATCTATCCATAAAAGGTTCAGTGCTTCATGACTACCATTGTTTCAGTACGCCGCGGTGACAAAGTTGTTGTAGGCGGTGATGGTCAGGTATCCCTGGGCAACACCGTGATGAAAGGCAGCGCGAAAAAAGTTAATCGTCTGCCAAAACATGACGTGATTACCGGTTTTGCAGGCTCAACTGCTGATGCCATCACCCTGCGTGATCTGTTTGAACAGCAGCTGGACAAACATCAGGGCAACATCGTCAATGCGGTTATCCATCTGGCGCGCGAATGGCGTAGCGACCGAGTGCTGCGCCGCCTGGAAGCGCTAATGCTGGTAGCTAACGAAGAGAAAACATATCTGATCTCCGGCAGCGGTGATGTGATCGAACCGGAAGATGGCGTGATTGCCATCGGTTCTGGCGGTAACTTTGCGCTGGCGGCGGCCCGTGCACTGACTGACAACACCGAGCTGGCTGCCAGCGACATTGTAGAAAAAAGCTTACAGATCGCCGCAGGCATCTGTGTGTTTACCAACGACAACCTGACCATCGAAGAGCTGGATTCAGTAGCCTGATTCCAACGGGAGTTTTTAATGTCTAATATGACCCCTCGCGAAATCGTACACGAACTGGATCGCCACATTGTCGGCCAGGATGAAGCTAAACGCTCCGTGGCGAACGCCTTACGCAACCGCTGGCGCCGCATGCAGCTAAATGAAGAGCTGCGTGTAGAAGTAACACCCAAGAATATTCTGATGATCGGTCCGACCGGTGTCGGTAAGACCGAGATTGCCCGTCGTCTGGCGAAATTGGCCAACGCACCCTTTATCAAAATCGAAGCCACTAAGTTCACCGAAGTCGGTTACGTGGGACGAGACGTTGAAACCATCATCCGCGATCTGGTGGATATGGCGATCAAAATGCTGCGTGAAACCGAGATGGAAAAGGTTCGCTTCCGCGCAGAAGAGGCCGCTGAAGAGCGCATTCTGGATGCATTGCTGCCACCTGCACGTGATACCGGCTTCAACAACGAACCGGCTGAAACATCTCGCACCGACAGCGCAACACGCCAGATTTTCCGTAAGAAGCTGCGTGAAGGCCAGCTGGACGACAAAGAGATCGATATCGAAGTCGCTCAGCCTCAGGTTGGCGTAGAGATCATGGCGCCTCCGGGCATGGAAGAGATGACCAGCCAGCTGCAGAACATGTTCTCCGGCATGGGCAACCAGCGCAAGCAGAACCGTCGTTTGAAGGTGAAAGAAGCCTTCAAGATGCTGACGGATGAAGAAGCCGCAGGTATGGTCAAAGAGGACGAACTCAAGCAGCAGGCCGTTGATGTTGTGGAACAGAACGGTATCGTCTTCCTCGACGAGATCGATAAAGTCTGCAAACGCACCGAGAACACCGGTGGCGATGTATCCCGCGAAGGTGTGCAGCGTGACCTGCTGCCTCTGATCGAAGGCTGCACGGTTAGCACTAAGTACGGCATGGTCAAAACGGACCATATCCTGTTTATCGCATCCGGCGCGTTCCATCTGGCACGTCCATCGGATCTGATCCCAGAGCTACAGGGCCGACTGCCGATTCGTGTCGAGCTGAGCGCTCTGACACCGGAAGACTTCCGTCGCATCCTGACCGAGCCCAATGCCTCGCTGACAGAACAGTATCAGGCATTGCTGAAAACGGAAGGCGTCGACCTGACGTTTACTGAGGAAGGTATACACCGCATCGCTGAGCTGGCGTTCCAGGTCAACGAGCAAACCGAAAACATCGGGGCTCGCCGCCTGCACACGATGCTGGAGCGTTTGCTGGAAGAACTGTCGTTTAACGCGTCAGATCTGGCCGGCCAAACCATCACTGTGGATAAACCATTTGTGAACAAATACTTAGATGAGTTGAGCCAGGACGAAGATCTGAGCCACTACATTCTGTAAAGCGGATCATCCGTTACATACTAAGGGCGTATACTTAAGAAGTCGCTGAACACAGTCTGTTCAACGGTGATCTGAGATACGCCCTTTTTATTTTTTGCCGTCTTCGACACACAATTAGCGCATCGTATTGAAGACACCTGTTTTGAGGTGCCCCAATGAGCCACACGCTTCCGACCGATATCCGGCTACACAAAAAGTCCCGTACTCTTGAACTGGTCTATGGCGACATCAACTACGAACTCACCGCCGAGTACCTACGGGTACATTCGCCCTCCGCCGAAGTCCGTGGCCACGGTATAGGCAATGGCGTGCTGCAAACCGGCAAGCAACTGGTCGGTATCAAGGGCGTCCAGCCCGCTGGAAATTATGCCCTCAAGATCATCTTTGACGACGGGCACGACAGCGGCCTGTTCACATGGGAATACTTGCTGGATCTTTGCCAGAATCACGACCAGCACTGGCAAGACTACCTGCAAAAACTGCAAGACGCCGGAGCCAGCCGTAATGACGGCATGATCGCCCGCGGCTAAGGAACCGAACAGCGGACTTGATACCGGTTAGGGACAAATTCGAACGGTGCCGGTACAATGCGTGCAATTTAATCGTTAAGCGATATCCAGAATCATGACCGACCAAAACAAAGACCAGACCACTCACTTTGGCTACGATACCGTCGATGTGAGTGAGAAGCAGAAAAAAGTCGCTGATGTGTTCCACAGTGTGGCGGCTAAATACGATGTGATGAATGACCTGATGTCCGGTGGTGTTCACCGCATCTGGAAACGATTGACCATCGAGCAAAGCGGCGTACGGGCCGGCGGAACGGTACTGGATATTGCGGGCGGTACCGGCGACCTGACCATGCGTTTCTCACGTCTGGTAGGCCCCACGGGCAAAGTCGTATTGGCGGATATTAACGATTCCATGCTGAAAGTCGGCCGTGATCGTCTCTATGATCGTGGCATTACCGGCAACGTTGAGTTTGTTCAGGCTAACGCACAAAGCCTGCCGTTCCCGGACAACACCTTCGATGTCATCACCATCGCTTTTGGTCTGCGTAACGTAACTTACAAAGATCAGGCACTGGCATCTATGGCCCGCGTTCTGAAGCCCGGCGGTAAACTGATGGTGCTGGAGTTCTCCAAAACTGACAACCCGGTACTGACCAAGCTGTATGATTTCTACTCCTTCAACATTCTGCCTCAGATGGGTCAGATGATTGCCGGAGACGCAGAGAGCTACAAATATCTGGCTGAATCCATTCGTATGCACCCGGATCAGGACACACTGAAAGGGATGATGGAAACAGCGGGCCTGACCTCCTGCAAATACCAGAATATGACCGGTGGTATTGTTGCGCTGCACACAGGCATCAAACCTTAAAGATTACTCGGGATCACCACGATGATTGAGCTGCTCAACGCCACTGCCTTTACCGTTGCTGAAGAAGCGGTCAACACTCTGCTGCAACGGGACGAAGTCACGCTTGAACGGCTGGGTAAACTCAGCGGTAAAGTGATCGCTATCCAGCTTACGCTGCCGGCGATCACACTCTATATCCTGCCCAACTGCACTGGCCTGCAACTTCAATCGCATATTGAAGACGATGCGGATGTCATCCTGAGCGGTGGCCCTACTGATTTCAGCAAATTGCTGACCAGCAAAGACTCCGCCGAGGCGATGTTTGGCAAAGGGATTACCGTGACGGGCGACAGTGGCTTAGCCAACCGTTTTCAGGAAATTCTGGCCGATACCCAGATCGACTGGGAAGGCGCACTGGGAGATATCATTGGAGACCTGCCCGCCCACCAGCTGACGAACTTCCTAAACTGGAAAACCAGCAGTTACAAACGCACGGGCAGCAGTTTTATCCACAACCTCGAAGAATACCTGACGGAAGAAGCCCGCATGTTGCCGAGCCGTCCGGAAGTGGATAACTTTCTGAAGAACGTTGATCAGACGCGTGATTCAGTCGAACGTATTGAAGCGCGTATACAGCAACTGCAACACGCGCTGCATAGTAACTGAGTCACCCGTCGCTCAATCCAGCATCGGCTCATCCGTTAAGGTGAGCCGGCCTTCTACTTCCAATCTCTTCGCCCGATCAATAATACGCTGCTGTGCCGCCTCAACATTTCGCCTCGGCACCGGTGCCATGACAGACAGTTCAGCCTCAATGCTGGCCGCCCGCCCCTTTGATAGCCCCATAATCAACATCCGATGCTGTCGTGTGTTTAATCCACGCAAGGCCAGTATCAGATCATTATCCGACACCTGAGTCATGAGCCGCGCCAGCTGAACCGGAGCCAGAATAACCAGATCAGTGAAGGAAAACCGCTGCTCTGCCAGCCACTCGGCAAGATCCGGGTCATCACGACGAATCTGCACAATCATCGCATCGGCATCGGTTGGAGACATCCCCGCCAGCATCGACGCGAGTCGCTGCCAGCCGGATTTGACAGACAGTGTCATATTCAGCCGATCAGAACGGCTTCACCACGACAAAGATCAGGATAGGAATAAAGATCAGCAATGGCAGTTCGTTAAACAGACGGAAATAACGCCCGCTGCGATCCAGTGCGCCTGCCTGCATCTTTTTCAGATACGCTTTGCACCAATGGTGATAGCCAATCAGCAACACCACAAAGGTCAGCTTGGCATGCAGCCAACCGCCACCAAAGCCAAACCCCAGCCAGAGCCAAAAGCCCAGACCCAATGTAAACACCGCCATAATAGTCATAAAGCCGTACAGCTTCTTCGCCATGATCTCCAGCCGTGCAACGTCCTGCCCTGCTTCACGTCCTTCCACGTAATGCACAAAGATACGTGGCAGATAGAAGATACCCGCCATCCAGCTGGTCATCGCCAGAATGTGAAAGGTTTTTATCCACAACATCGGTTTCTGTTCCTCACTAAAATCCTTGAATTCAGATGGCTTTGAAGCCCGCTCTGATATTTCGTACCGCGATACTAAGCTGAAACTTATCGAGCGATCGTTTTCACGCTCAGCAGATCGATCAGCTCCACCTGCAACTCGTCACCCGGCATTACAGGCCCAACACCCGCTGGCGTACCCGTCAGCACCACATCCCCCGGCTCCAGCGTAAAGAAGGCACTGATATAACTGATCAGTGGCAACACCTGATTGAGCATCTGACTGCTGTTACCGTTCTGTCTCTGCTCGCCGTTCACGATCAAACGGATTTGCTGATCCTGAAGGTCGACGACCTGCTCAGGTTGTACAAACACAGACAGCGGACAAGCCCCATCAAAGGCTTTAGCTTTCTCCCAGGGATGCCCGTTCTGCTTCAGTTCATCCTGCACGTCACGCAGAGTCAGATCCAAGCCTAGACCCACACCGGCAATCGCGGCTTTCGCCGCACTCAGATCCGCATGCTGTAAACGCTCGCCGATCAGGATCGCCATCTCCGTTTCGAAATGC
>JAGSHA010000293.1 GCA_023954795.1 Oceanospirillaceae bacterium
GTTGCGCCCGCAAGAAAATCAGCGTTAATGGCGCCAGGCGCCTTTTTTCCTGTCGCCTGCAGACTCAGCCCATCCAGCCCCACTTGCAGCAGCACTTCAAAGCGGTCTATCTCCTCTGATCCTGTCAACAGAGGGCACGACAGTTCAGCTGCCAGCGCCTCAGCGCGTTCAGAACAGGAAGGATCGGTCAGCAAAATGGCCAGAGCATTTTCAGTCATAAGTAAATTCGGTCAGTAGAACAGTGCGGTAATATGAAAAGAGGTCAGACATATAGATCGACACCCACCAGCTCACCACTCGCAGAATGTGGTTGGAAGCTGGCGGTTTCAGCGTATGTTTCCAACGCAGAGCGCACCGATAGCCCTATACCCTCAAGGTGCTCAAAGGATTCACTCTGCGAATTACGTTGTACGTATTCTCCCTGCAGCGCAGCAGAATAGTTAGTTTTTCGGCTGGCATCCAACCGCTGACTATCGTTGAGCGTCTGTACCGGCTGAGGACGCGTAGCCGGACGCTGCTTCTGCAAAACAGACAACGGCTGCAGCGAATTATGCGCACCTACCTGCATCAGATTCCTCAGTTTCGGTTAATGACTCAAACGCTCCGGAGATTCAATGGCCCGGTTCAGGCCATAAAATAGATCGCCAGCAACGCAACGCCTAAAGCTAAACGGTAGATCACAAATGGCAGCATGCCAATACGATCCAGCCATTTTAGAAAGAGATGAATACAGCTGTAGGCACTCACAGCCGCGATCGCAGCACCACCCGCCACCATGACCCATTGGGCATCCGTACCCGTATCCATCAGCTCTTTGCCTTTCAGCATACCAGCACCCAAAATCACCGGGATCGACAGCAGAAAGGAGAAACGTGCTGCGGCCTGTCGCTCCAGCCCCAGCATCAGCGCTGCGGTGATCGTAATACCACTACGCGAAGTACCCGGAATCAGGGCAACAGCCTGCGCAACGCCGATGATCATTGCATCTTTCAGCGTGATTTTTTCCAGTGGACGAACTTCCGTACGGTTCACGTCAGCCCACCAGAGTAGCGCACCGAAAATCAGCGTCGTACCTGCAATAACCAATATGGACCGGCCATAGACATCAATGATGTCATTAATCGCCAAGCCGAAGGCCACTGCGGGAATGGTCGCCAGTGCGACATACCAGGCCAACCAACCTTCGGGGCTCATGCGTCCCCGCAGGGAGCTCAGCCAGGCACCAACCATCGTCACGATATCTTTGCGGAAATACAGCATCACCGCGCTCAACGTGCCGACATGCACCCCCACATCAAACGCCAACCCCTGATCTTCCCAGCCAAATAACTGCGATGGCAGAATCAGATGGGCAGAACTGGAGATCGGTAGAAATTCGGTCAATCCCTGAATAAGAGCGAGAATCGTAACTTGTAGCCAATCCATAACTTACTGTTGGTCCTTCTTCTTCCATGCAACTTGATCACGTAAATAAACCGGCAGCGCCTCTTCTGGCGGTACGGCTTTCCCTGCTTCCCAATCTTGCAACGCCAATGTGACAATTTCTGCCGCCGCCGGATACACCATTTCATCTACGGGTTGCACGGCCTGTTGCACTTCGGCGGACATATCTTCCAGATAACACCAGCCGCTGCCACCCACCGTCCAACGCTGCGATTCCTCTGGCAGCTGAAACTGATCGGGTGCACACACCGTTTCAGGCATCAGAGCCACCGGCAGACCGTTCTGAATCTGGTAGGCACAGCAGTAGATTTCATTCATCCGCGCATCCAACGCGGTCACAATAAACTCTGCCCCCGTATCACGGTAGATACGCAATGCGATCGCAGCCAATGTGGAGGTCGGCAGCATCGGTAACTCTGCGGCAAACGCCAGACCCTGAGCGGCCCCGGTTGCGATACGAATGCCGGCAAATGAACCCGGCCCACGACCTACCGCGATAGCATCCAGATCTGATACTTTCAGATCACAATCGCTCAACATCTGCTGCACCATCGGCAACAGCTGCTTCGTATGCTGACGGGGGATAATCCGAAAATCCTGTTTTACTTCACCATCAACATCCAACGCTACAGAACAAGCATCAGTGGACGTATCCAGCGCTAAAATCTTGGGCATGACTCAAACCTGTTTACAGACAAGGGGCGGATTCTACTCTGACAAGACGCTGATTTCACCTGATCAGGTCATCTCCCCACCGCGGCATTAAGGTCTGCTCAACACCAATCTGGTTAAGTATACGGGCGACAACAAAATCGATCATATCTTCAACTGAGGCGGGCTTGTTGTAAAACCCCGGACTGGCGGGAATTACCACAGCCCCCATACGCGTCAGCTTCAGCATGTGTTCCAGATGAATTTCAGAATATGGTGCCTCGCGTGGCACCAGAATCAACTGACGACGTTCCTTCAATGCCACATCGGCGGCACGCTCGATCAAGTTATTGCTCGCGCCACACGCAATAGCAGACAAAGAGCCGGTGCTACAAGGACAGACAACCATCGCTGACGGCGCACCGGAACCGGATGCCACTGGGGACATCCATTGCTCACGACCAAAGACACGTATCTGACCGTCTTTGGCGTTGTATAGATCAGTGAGGAACTGCTCTTGCTCAGCGGTAGCGCCAGGCATCTTTAACTCAGTTTCTGTCGCAATGACCACCTGAGCAGCACGGGAAATCAGCACCAGCACCTGAATATCGGCAGCAACCAGACACTCCAGCAAACGCAAACCATACTGCACACCAGAAGCCCCAGTAATGGCCAGTGTCACTCGATCAAGCTTCATGCACTTTTCCTCTCCAGCGCAGACACCAAACGTCCGTGGATCCCTTCGAAACCACCGTTACTCATCACAACCACATGAGTGCCTGGCTCCGCCGATGCCGTCACCTGACGCACAATATCGTCGGTATTATCACAGACATAAGCAGGGACCGGGCTATCGGCTACCGCCTCTTCAAGTGACCAATCCATATTTTTGGGCTGAGACCAGTACACCTGATCCGCCATCACTGACGATGCTGCAAGCGTATCCTGATGCACACCTTGCTGCATGGTGTTCGAGCGCGGTTCGATCACCGCGATAATCTGTGCATCCCCCACATTGGCACGCAAACCGGCCAGCGTGGTTTCGATCGCCGTAGGGTGATGAGCAAAGTCATCGTAAACTTTGATACCGTTCACATCCCCCACCAGCTCCATACGCCGTTTTACACCACCAAAGGCACTTAATGCCTCGATCGCATGCTCTGGCAAAACACCCACATTTCGGGCAGCCGCCAATGCCACCAGACCGTTGTTCACACTGTGCAGACCGGTCATCGACCACTCCACGACGCCTTTCACTTCACCGTCATGTAACACCTCAAAACGAGAACCGTCTTCGGACAACAGGTTGGCCTGAAACGCGGCATCGCCGCCATCAACACTGGTTTGTACCAGCTCACTCCAGCGACCACGCTCCAGCACTTCTTCCAGCGCAGGCTGCCCTTGCGGCAGGATAATCTGACCGTTACCCGGCACAATACGAATAAGGTGGTGAAACTGGGTCTGAATCGCTGCCAGATCAGGAAAAATATCGGCGTGATCATATTCCAGATTATTCAGAATCAGCGTGCGTGGACAGTAATGCACAAACTTCGAGCGTTTATCAAAAAACGCGGTGTCGTATTCATCCGCTTCGATGACAAAGAACGGTGAACCACCCACCCGGGCGGAGACATCAAAGTTCTTGGGTACCCCACCGATCAGGAATCCCGGTTTCATACCGGCGTGCTCCAGAATCCAGGCCAGCATGGTAGCTGTCGTCGTTTTGCCATGGGTTCCGGATACCGCAAGCACCCAGCACTCCTGCAACAGATGCTCGTGCAACCACTGTGGACCCGAGGTGTATTTCAGCCCTTTTTCCAGTACATACTCCACCGCCGCATTACCACGCGACATCGCATTCCCCACAACCACCAGATCGGGCTCTGGTTGCAGATGCGCAGGATCATACCCCTCCATGAGTTCGATACCCTGCGCCTCCAGCTGGGTACTCATAGGTGGATAGACGTTCGCGTCAGAGCCCGTTACACGATGTCCAAGCTCTTTCGCCAGCAGTGCCAGCGATCCCATAAAGGTGCCACAAATTCCGAGAATATGGATATGCACTTAGCAGTCTCCCTGATGAATCAATGCCTTCCATGATAACAGGTTTTTTCTGGTAACCGCGGGCAGCCGAATGACAGGTGATCGAATTTGTAAAAAAGCACAATTATTGACCTCCAAGCCATGCAATCCGCGGTTATATCACGTAAAATCGCAACCAACTTATTAACCTGCCACAAGCGGAGAGATACAGATCTGATGCAGACCCTGAGCCAGTTTCTGACCCACCAAAAAACGGATACCAATCTGGTTGACCTGATCGATACTCTGATGGTTGCCTGTAAAGAGATCGCTATTCAGCTGCGCGAAGGCGCACTTGCAGGCGTTCTGGGTACCACCGAGAACACCAATGTCCAGGGAGAGACACAGAAAAA